>DATHVY010000251.1:0-5744 GCA_035461045.1 Planococcus sp. (in: firmicutes) | reverse complement strand
CACGCCTAACAAGTATGAGGAGTTGGTGAAATGAAAAGAAAAATGATGTTTATGATTAGCGCACTGATATTATCGGGATGTTCATTGCCAATGGGGGAGGAACGTGGCTGTCCACCGGATATCGTGATTGAATGGGTTGACGCGGTAAAAGTGAATGATATTCAATATATGTCACTGGACCCAGGCAATTACACCGTTGCTGACAATGATCGGGGTGACTCCTTGGGTGAAGTAACTTATATGATGGACGGCAACGCTTGCACGGACCATCAGATGAGAAATGGCGATGCTGCTTTTTTGGCAGTCGGTACAGAAATCTATGAATTCAATGGATACAAACCTTCATTCCGTGTTATCGCTGATGGAAATGTATACGAAGTCCAGGTTAACGACGGGGCAGACACCATTGGCGAACTGTATGACATTGAAGGCAAAGTCCAGGGCATGAGCGTCAGGAGTTCTTACGATGGCAGCCATGTGATGGATTTAAAAGAAGAGCATTGGCGGGCTTTCATCGATGAATTTGTAAGGCTGGAATATGTCGGTTTTGATGCCATTTACAAAGAATATGGTAATGAGGAGGGCACGTTTCTCGACATCCATTTGAAAGATGGTTCTTCAGTGAGGATCAATTATTGGACAGAAGCGAACGTGCTGAATCCGGGAGCATTCGGCAATGAAAAGATGCTGGAAATCATTTCGTTGTATAAATAATTTCTTAGCAAGAGATTTGCAGAAGACCACACTATATGTAACTAACTACAAAAGGAATTACTTCAAAATCAAAAACGTAATAAGAAATCAAAAGGCCCGGGAGGCGACCAAATGACAGCAGATTATCCAAAACACATTGTGGCAGTGTCCGCATATATCACCAATGATAAGGGGGAAGCGTTGCTGATCAAAGCGCATTGGCGGAAAGATACGTGGGAACCGCCAGGCGGACAGGTGGAACGCGGGGAGGCGCTCGATGATGCTGTTCAGCGTGAGGTGTTCGAAGAGACAGGCGTTGAGATCAATGTGCTCGGAATCACCGGGATCTATTATAATGCGAGCAGCGAGATCCTATCCGTCATTTTCCGTGCACAATGCCGTAACAGTGAAATCATTATGCAGCCTGAAGAGATTTTTGACGCTAAATTCATTAACTTGACAGAAGAAAATATCAGTGAATATATCACCCGGCCCCATATGCGAAGCAGAACGCTTGATGCGATGCGTGCAGAAGATTGTGTCCCTTACGAAACCTGGGAAGTACGGCCGTATAACCTATTAGGGCGTATGGACAAGAAAAAGCTTTTTGTTGATGAGCTTTAAAGAAAGGTTTGGATTATAAATGCTGACAATTTACGAGCGAAATGGCGTGCTTTGCGCCGAAGGCCTGATTAAGACTATCGGGCAGAAAGTATTTGTTTATATGGTCGATGGTTTGCTGATTGACAGCGGCCCGGAAAAGCTGCAGGAAGAATTGCTGCCGTTTTTTCAGGACAACAGCTTTGACCAGCTCGTGCTGACGCATAATCATGAAGACCACACCGGAAACGCTGCCTGGATCCAAAAGAATCTCGCTAAGCCGATATCCATTCACGCCGTCGGTCTAGCCGAGTGTCTGGTCGACGGTGATTACCCTGACTACCGCAGAATTACCTGGGGAGGAAGAACGGCATTCTCACCGCAAATTATAGGATCCGTCATCCAGTCCAGGAATCTGGAGTGGCAAGTTATCCATACACCCGGGCACGCGGACGACCATATTGCTTTGTACAATAAAGAACGGAAGCTGATGTTCACCGGAGACCTTTACGTCGCTGCAAGGACAAAAGTCAGCATGACAACAGAATCGATTCCGCAAATAATGAAGTCAATCCAGCTCTTGCTCGAATACGAGTTTGCCGCCATCTATTGCAGCCATGCGGGTTATCTTGAAAATGGCAGGGAACTGCTGAACCAGAAGCTCCATTATTTGGAAGGGATTTCGTTGAAGGCAAACGAGTTGGCTGCCGGCGGGAACTCTCCTGATGAAATAGCTGATGCATTGTTCCCCGGGAACTATCCTATTATCCGGTTTTCCAAAAACGAATGGGATACTGTGCATCTGATCCGTTCGATCCTTACTGAGCCTGCAGTTGAAAGAACAGACTGAAGAAGAAATATGAATTCGTCAAAAATCTCCTCTCCAGGAGATTTTTTTCTTTATTCGAAATAAAATCCCCATTTTTGATATACTGAATGAAAAGGCATTGACATTCTATTCTGATAATTCGGGAGGAAGTGGCTGGAATGGGATTTTTGAAGTTCATTCTGGAATTATTGGTTATTGCATTAATCATTTATTATATCAGCGGGCGATTGATGGGGCCGAGGATAAATTTCCGGAAACGGATCTTGTCCGTGTCGATGGGGGTTTCCCTTACAACATTTCTCTACTGGTATTCCTATCTGCGATTTACTAATTATACGGATTTTGATACAGTCCAGGTTGTGCAGGATGAAACAGCCATCCTTTGGATTGGCAGTATGCTGCTCATTTCGATGCTGCTGTATCTGTTCTTTGAATTGTTCGATCCTGTTGAACTGGGGGAAATGGGTGAGCGCAAGACGGGCCGCGGACTCCGCCTGATCCGGTGGAGAACCCGGCTGAGAGAGCAAAAACGGCTCAGCCGTATTCTCGAAATTTCCGTGAGGAATGGATTTTCCCAGGCGCTGGATTACGCGCGCCACAGGGGAGAAAATGACCGGGAACTTGCACGGGCTTTCCGCATTACGCTGGAGGAGAGTGGGGGGATCTTCGTAAAGTTCGGCCAGATGCTGTCGACGCACAGTGAACTGTTTCCACCGGCTTTTATCGAAGAACTCGGATCGCTGCAGCAAAATGTCAAGCCGCTGACCAGCCAGCAAGTACATGATTTGCTGAATGAAAAACTGCCATACCGCATCGAAGACGTTTTTGCTGAAGTGGATATGGAGCCGATTGCTGCCGGTTCCATCGGACAGGTGCATAAAGCGCTCTTGAAAAACGGTGATGATGTAGTGGTCAAGCTGCTGCGCCCGGATATTCAGCACATCATGCGTGATGATTTGAATCTGCTAGTCGATTTTGTGGATTGGCTGTCGAAAAAATCAGTGTGGATCAATAATATCGGCATCCGTGACCTGGCCATCGGTTTTGCCAACAGTATGCGTGAAGAAGTGGATTTTAACATCGAAATCCGGAATACGATCCAATTGGGGAATATCATCGGAAACAGTGATTACGACATCAAGATTCCGAAAGTGTATACCGAATTCAGCAATGAAAAAATGATTGTTCTGGAATTCCTGGACGGCAAAAGCATCGCCAAGGGCCAACAATTATTTGAAATTTTCCAGGTGGACCGCAGTGAATTTTCACAAACGGTCCTGTTTTCCTATTTGGAACAGATGTTTTTCAACGGAATCTTCCATGCCGATCCTCATCCCGGGAATATCTTTATCGATAAAATGGACGGCAAACCGATCATCCTTGATTTTGGCGCTGTCGGCAGGCTTTCAGATGAACAGCAAAAGGCCTTGAACCACTTTGTCATCGGCATCCAGCAAAGCGATGTGGGCGTCATTACCGATGCCGTCATGGCTTTGGTTCAGGACACAAAATCCATCGAACGGAATAAGATTGAGTATGCAATCGGACAAATATTGCTGCGCATCTCCTATATTGATAAAATACCGACGCGTGAACTGATCCATGCGATGTTCGATATTGTGCGCGACTTTGATTTGAAATTCTATGCGCCGGTCAGCTCGGCGCTTCGTGCACTGATCGTATTGGACAGTACCATCCATACAATGAATCCTGAATTCGATATGTTCAAGGAATCCAAAACCTTTGCCAAAAAATACAAGAGCTCCTATTTATTCAAACCATTTACCGAGCCCTCAGCAACAAAGCAGAAAATCGAGGAGGAACTCGCCTTATTGCTGCCTGAAATCGCGAAAGTTCCGAAACGGTTTGACCGACTGGTTCAGCGCATCGAATCCGGCAAGGTGATACTCCATCATGATGTATTTTCAGACAAGCATAATTCCATGTTCGTGACGCAATTATTTTCACGGTTCGTCCTGTTGATGACGGGCATCACGTTTGGTATTATATCATCCGCATTATTGGCCATTGCGCAGTTTATCGATACTGCATATGCGGTATATTTAAATATAGCATCCTATGCAGGTTTGTTCCTGAGTGTAGTATTATTGGTTAGACTGTCAATTCAGGCCATCCGGGATATAAAACGGACCAGTAATTTATAGGATATTGAGATGTTCCCGCAGCTGGGCTGCGGGAGTGAGAAGGAGTGAGAGCATGGAACGACGCAACCCAAAGGATATTCTGGACCAAAAGATGCGTGAGACGCGCCCGTCCTGGACCGGTAAAGCCCCGGCAAAGCCGCGCAAATACAAACCAAGTATGAAACGGGTCGACGATTATGTCGTGTTGGATTTTGAGACAACCGGATTGCGTGCCGGCAGCGATAAAATCATTCAAATTGGTGCGGTTAAATACATCAGCCATATGCACAAAGATACGATGTATGTAACGATCAACCCGGAACAACACATCTCCAGCACGATTACACGGATCACGGGCATCACGAATGCCGATGTGCGTGATGCGCCTGTCATTGAAGATGTGGCACATGAACTGATTCAATTTATCGGCGGGTTGCCGATCATTGCGCACAATGCACCGTTTGATATGGGATTCCTGTATGCACTGGAGGAAATAACGCCGATTCCGGAGTATACCGTGATTGATACCGTGAAACTGGCGCGAAAAACGATACCAGAGACACCGAACCACAAACTGACGACGTTATCGGCATATCTTGAGCTGGAGCATAATGCGCACGATGCGCTTGGTGATTGTCTGGCAACCGCAGCGATCTATCAGTTTTGCATTGGCCGGATGTAATATTATAATCTCAAAATATAATAAAGACCTCTCAAACAAAAGGTTTGAGGGGTCTTATTAAAATGAAAAAATTCTACAATAAATAGTAAGAGGAGTGATATCAATGATAGAACTTCCTAAAAATAAAGGCAAATCATTGCTTAGTGAACACGAAGTCATCCGCTTATACCTTGAGGGTTACAGCACAACTGAAATAGGTAATCTTTCAAACGTTTCAAGTAGATATATTCGTTTAATTTTAAACAAGAATAATGTTGAAATGAGACCAGTTGGTAGTTGGAAAAGAAAATTCGAAGTAAATGAAAATTTTTTTAAAATATGGTCTAATAATATGGCCTATATCTTAGGTTTTTTCATGGCTGACGGCTGTATAGTAAATGATCAACAAACAATTAGCTTTGCTCAAAAAGAGAAATATATTTTAGAACAGATCAAAGAAAAACTTAACTCCGATCATCCTATAATACAAAACCCTAATACAGGTGTGTATGTATTAAATATTCATAGCAAGATTATGAAATCTGATTTAAGGAGTATCTACGGGATAACTAGTAAAAAATCAAAGGAATTGAAATTCCCTAATGTACCAGAGGAATTTATTTCACATTTTATTCGTGGCTATTTTGATGGAGATGGTTATGTTAATTATAAAAGTTTTTTTGTCAGTATAGTAGGCGGCTCTTTAAAATTCATGGAAGAATTACAAAAAGTAATCGAATATCATGGATTTGAAACTAATTTTACATCCCATACAAACCATTATAGAGTTTATGTCAGTGGAAGAAAAACCATAAAA
>DATHVY010000250.1:0-20929 GCA_035461045.1 Planococcus sp. (in: firmicutes) | reverse complement strand
TATATACAGGGATGGATTCAGCAACACTTCACCTGCACCAGAAATGAACGGCATGATTGCTTCCGCTCCGACACCCAAAAACACAGTTACGGCCACGAGGATAGTTGTCGGGATAAACATTTGGTAATATGCTGATTTTTTTAATGGCACGGTTTCCACCGGCTCACCCCAGAATGCATAGATGAAGATTCGGACGGCACTCAATAGGACGAGCAGGCTGGTTGCCAGAATGACGAGGCTGCCCCAGAATTGCGGACCTTCAAATCCACCCTGGACGATCAGCAATTTACCTGGAAAACCACTAAGCGGCGGAATCCCTGCTAAACCGAATGCGGCGACCAGGTAAACCCAGCCCAATACCGGATAGGTTTTTATCAAACCGCCCATTTTTCTCAAGTTGGTCGTACCGAAAAGAATAGCTACAATACCGACTAGGAAGAAAAGAGCGGACTTGATCAACATGTCATGGACCAAATAGAAGATGGATCCATCAACACCCGCCTGGTTCATTTGAGAAACCCCGAACAAGATAACGCCGACCGCGATGATGATGTTGTAGATGATGATCTTTTTCACATCAAAATAAGCCAATGCTCCGATACAACCGGCAATGATCGTAAGAATCGCGATAACTGCCAATAGTGCGTGCGTAAAATCTGTATTCATTGTGAAGAATAAAGTATATGTACGCATTATCGCATAGACGCCGACCTTCGTCAGTAGTGCTCCAAAAAGGGCCAAAATTGGCATCGGAGGAGCATGATAAGACGCAGGTAGCCAGAAATACAAAGGGAATATTGCGGCTTTAAAACCGAATACTACCAGGAATAACACTGCAATCACTGTCATGATGCCTG
Source organism: Planococcus sp. (in: firmicutes) (assembly GCA_035461045.1). GTDB lineage: Bacteria > Bacillota > Bacilli > Bacillales_A > Planococcaceae > Planococcus. Next base: position 20,072 of record DATHVY010000250.1, on the reverse strand, counting down.
TTTGTTCGATTTGAGGTACTTTCACGGCAAGATCTGCCATATTCAGCGTTCCTGTAACCGAATAAAGATAGGCAACGGCGGCGACAAACAACGCCGACGAAATAACGTTGACCAAAACGTACTTAAATGATTCCCTTAATTGGGCTTTTTCTCCGCCAAGTACAATTAAAGCGTAAGAAGCAATTAACAGAACTTCGACAAATACGAACAAATTGAAAATGTCGCCAGTCGTGAATGCACCGTTGACGCCGGCTAATAAGAAAAGGACGGCAGCATAATAGAAGGATTGTTCACGCTTGAGTCCGATAGTAGGGAAGCTGAAGAACAATACAAACAGTGTAACGATGGTTGCACTCAATACAACAAGTACAGAAAATAGGTCGGATACCATCGAAATGCCGAATGGCGCCGGCCAGCTTCCAAGTGTAATCGCTTGAACGCCGTTCGTGTATACCTGCGCGAGCAGGAAGAACCCGGAGATCAGGGTCAATGCCACCCCAATAACGGAGAAAATTCGCTGCATTCGCACGTTTTTCGGGAACAGCATTAAAATCGTGGCAAAAAGAGTCGGGATAATGATAGGAAATAGAAGTAAATTAATCAATGTCTTCAGTTCCTCTCATTAAATTCACATCGTCAGTTCCCAGCTCCTGATAAGCCCGGTAGGCCAGTACCAGGAAGAAAGAGGTGACTGCGAACGAAATGACGATCGCGGTCAGGACGAGTGCCTGGGGCAGGGGATCTGCGTAATCCGCATTGCTGACCCCTTCAGCGACAACCGGCGGAGCAACTCCGCCGAGGCCGCCCATTGTGATAAAGAGCAAGTGGGCTCCATGCGCGAGCAGGGAGGTCCCAATGATAATTCGGATCAAACTTTTTGAAAGTATAAGATATACGGCAGACGTAAACAAAAAGCCTACGACAACCGACATGACTATCTCCATTATTCATCCTCTCCAATCGTTTGAATAATGGTCATCGTAACGCCGACAACAACCAAATAGACGCCTACATCGAACAGTAAAGCCGAGTGCAGGGAAGTTTCACCAAAAAGTGGCAAGTCGTAATAATCGAATGCGTGTGTAAAAAATGGAACATTGAACAAAATTGATGCACTGGCAGTCGCCAGCGCCAAAAGCAAGCCGATGGCGCTCATGACTACATAATTGACAGGTATGATTTTTTTCACAGTCTCGATATCAAATGCCAGCATCAGCAAAACGATGGCGCTGGCCGTCAATAAACCGCCGATAAATCCTCCGCCGGGGGTATAATGGCCCGCGAAGAAGATGTGGACGGAAAACATCAGGATGATGAATGTCACTACCTTGGTAACGGTTTGAAGCATGACATCATTTGTTCTCATGTCGTCCCTCCTTTTTAGTCAGACGGAGTTTGATCATACTGATAATACCAATTCCTGCAATTGCTAGAACTACTATTTCAAAAAATGTATCAAAGCCTCGATAATCGACTAATATAACATTGACAATATTTCCGCCCGCGGCTTCTGTGTAAACTGTTTCCTTATGGAATTCCGAGATGGACGGGAAGATTTTATTGGCATGCGCCGATAATGCGATCAAGGTCATTGTTACACCGACACCCACAGCAATGACCGCATTTCCAAGGCGGAATTTCATCCGTTCCTCTTTTCTGCTGAGTTGAGGCAGGTGATAGAAAACCAATAGGAACAAAGCGACCGAAATCGTTTCGATAACCAGTTGAGTGAGAGCCAAATCTGGAGCTCTGAAAATAACGAAGAACAGGGCAACCGCAAATCCGACAGCGCCAAGCGCGATGATTGCCGTGTATCTTGATTTTGTAACCAAAATGGTCAGAGTTCCTGCCATCAGCGTAAGGGCGATCGCGATTTCATAAAACCCGATCGGAGCCAAATTTGTCGTATCGATGGCAAAAGCATCGCTTATGATAAATGTGCTCAATACGATCAAGATGAGGAAAGCGAACATGTAAACCAGGTACGAGCGGATATATCCGGTCATGTACATTCTGGAGAATCGGTTGGCCCCTGTATCGCTTAGGAGCATCATATTATCATAAAGCGCATTCAGTGAGACGCGCTCAGGGAACATGTCATAAGCCTTCTGCCACTTGTGCAGCGTCCAGAACATGATGGCCCCAATAAGGAAAATCCCAAGAGTCATGAATAGTTCCGTATTCCAGCCGTGCCATGCACTCACATTAACATTAACGTCAGCAGGTGTCGCAAACATGAACGGCTGAATGGCTGATACTGCCGGTTTAACTAACCAATCTCCGATTATGTTCGGAATGAAGAAAATGACAATCACAAGAATGGCGAGAATAGCAGGCGAAATGAGCATGCCAATCGGTGCTTCGTGAGCCTTCTTCGGCAATAGATCCGGCTTGTGGCTGCCGGCGAATGTATAAAACACAAAATAGAAACTGTAGATGAACGTAAACACACTGCCGATCCAGGCAATAATCGGGAACAGAATTCCCAATGTGTCCATATTGAACAGTTCAAACTGCGCAATAGCCAACATAGCCGTTAAAAACATTTCTTTACTTAAGAATCCATTGAACGGCGGAATGCCGGCCATTGAAAATGAGCCGATCATCGCAATGGTGAAACTAACTGGCATCAGGCTCATCAGTCCACCCAATTTGCGGATATCACGTGTACCGGTTTCGTGGTCAACGATCCCAGCAATCATGAACAGGCTGCCTTTAAAAGTCGCATGGTTGATCAAATGGAAAACGGCGGCAAACCCAGCGTATTTAAACATGGTTTCCGTCGGATTTTCAACATGGAACCCTGCAGCGGATATGCCAAGCAGAGCCATGATCAAACCGAGTTGCGAAACCGTGGAGAAGGCCAGTATGCCTTTCAAATCTCGTTGCTTGAGTGCAAAGAACGAGGCCCATACCATTGTCAGCAATCCAATTCCTGCGACCAGCCATACCCAAGTGCCGGAAACAGCGAAAATGGGTGTGAAACGGGCGACAAGGTAAATACCCGCTTTAACCATGGTTGCTGAGTGCAGGTAGGCGCTGACCGGTGTCGGCGCTTCCATAGCATCCGGAAGCCAGATATAGAATGGAAACTGAGCGGACTTTGTGAACGCGCCCAATAGAATGAGTACAAGCGCCCACATGAAGAATTCGTGTTCGAACAATTGAGGTGCCTGAGCGATTAATTCACGTATGGAATACGTACCTCCCATAATGCTAAGAAGAACAAATCCCCCAAGCATCATCAAACCTCCGAATACTGTAATCATCATGGATTTCAATGCACCGAATCTGGAGCGGTCACGGGTATACCAGTAACCAATCAGAAGGAATGATGAAATCGAAGTGAGCTCCCAGAATAAATACAATGTAATCAGGTGATCTGATTGTACAACCCCAAGCATGGCACTCATGAAAATCAATAAATACACATAGAAGTTATGTAATTGTTCCCGGTGTTTATCCAAATAGAATATGGAATATAAGACAACCAGAGATCCAATGCCTGTGATCAAGAGCGAAAACAGAATACTCAATCCATCAAGATATGCGATAAAAGCGATATCCAGAGAAGGAATCCATTGGAGTTCTTCTACAAAAGTACCGCCGGTCATTGTAGTCGGAACCAGAGCAGCATAGTAGATGAACAAAACGACAGGCACAACTAAAACAAACCAACCTGTATGAATCTGGTTGATTTTTTTAAATAGCAGCGGAATGAAAATGGCTGCAATTATCGGTAAAAAAATCAAAAAAACAAGTGACAAATGAATCCTCCTTCCAAACCTGTAAATGATAAGTTTCTTAAAAATTATAACGTAATTGTATTCAATTTGCACCGCAAGTCCTTTGAATGACTAGAAATAGACAAACTCCAACCAAATCTTTCTAATAGGAAGAAACTCTTTCCCCAAAAAGAAAATGAGCAGCAAAAAAATAAAAAAGGCCGCTTTCAGTTAAGAAAACGGCCTTATTCATTACGTTTTTTTCATTTCTTGTTCAAGCAGAACATCTTCGAAATCTTGTTCCGGCTGTTTTAATGTGAATTTCAGGAAAGCGAAAGACAAGATAAATAGAAGGCCAGTCAAGATAAAGACTGAAGAGATGCCGATGAAACCACTGACAATTCCGCCGAACATCGGTCCGATAATATTCCCGAAAAACCGGAAGCTGGTATTATAACCCATCACTTCTCCCTGGATTTCAATCGGCGCATCTCTTCTCATCAAAGCGGTCGTGGTCGGAATCATGCCACCTATCGCGATCCCAAACAGCAGCCTCAACCCGATCAACTGCCATAGCTCTGTGACGAAAGCTTGAGGGACAACGAACAGGAAAGCGAGGATCAGCAACATGCCCAGCACTTTTTCATAGCCGATCGAATCCCCGAGGCGCCCCCAGCGCCTAGCGAAAAGCAAACTGCCGACTCCTGTTGCGCTGAACGTCACACCGGCGAGAAAAGCAACTTGTGCCCCATCGGTTAGTTGGGCAACATACAGCGACAGGAGCGGCTGTATGCTGAAGTTGCCGATCTGAATCAACGCAGAAATAATCATGACATTCAATAGGAGACGGTGATGCAGTATTCCTTGGATCACTGTCATCTTCGCATACACATGCGCATCTTTTTGCTTGATTCGCTTGATCTCCTTTATGCCGAAGAGAACCATGGCAGCAGCAAGGCCGATCACAGCGGCGGTAATGACGAATGTATATTCAAAACCAAATGCATCCGCCATCAATCCTCCGATGACTGGACCGAACAGCGTTCCGGAAACACTGCCCATTTGAAGGGTACCCAATGTTTTGCCGGCAATTTCCTTGGGTGTCTGTGAACTGACAAACGCCAGGGAAGTAGGGATGAACCCGGTGACGAGTCCCATGAACAGACGTAAAAAAAACAATTCCGCAACGGAACCTGCATAACCCATCAGAAATATACTGATGGCTATCCCGAAGCCATTAATGATGAGAATCGGTTTGTAGCCGTATTTGTCAGCAATTCTTCCCCATACTGGAGACATCAGCAGGGCTGCAACAAATGTGATGCCAAAAACAATTCCGGCCCATCGCTGAACATATTCATCCGAGTAGTTTCCCATGGAGTCGATATAAAGGGACAGAAAAGGCATGATCATGGTCGTGCTTCCTGCTACCAGAAAATTAGTAAACATAATAATTGCGAAGTTCCTTTTTTGCACATCCATATTGAACCCTTCTTTCTGAACCATGCCTCTGTTCTTATTATATAATATTTCGCCTCTCGAAAAAAGAGTGAAGATTTTCTGGTGAATTCAACACTTGGATATGCTAAACTGGACGAGGGTGAAAATGACATGAAAAAGAAAATCTCAATAATAATAGGTTTAACATTGTTTCTTGCCGCGTGCAATGCAGGGGAAGAAACGGTTGATAGCGGTTCAGTGGCTGAGGGCACTGGAGAGTATCCGCAGCTAACTGAAGAAGTTGCTTCTAATGAAGCGCTAGTAGATCTCAATACATCGATGGGCACGATAGGGATTAAGTTATTTCCGGAGCATGCTCCAAAAGCGGTAGAGAACTTTCTGGCGCTGGCAGAAGAGGGCTATTATGAAGGTATAATTTTCCACCGTGTCATCGAAGACTTCATGATCCAAAGTGGAGACCCGACCGGTACCGGAGGAGGCGGAGAAAGCACATTCGGAGAACCATTCGAAGACGAGTTCACCGATGAGCTGTATAATTTCCGCGGAGCGCTGTCCATGGCCAATGCTGGTCCAGGAACAAACGGCAGCCAGTTCTTCATCGTTCAGGCTGATGCTGTTCCAGCCGACAGATTGCCGGCAGATTATCCGGAAGAAGTAATCAGTGCATATGAAGAAATGGGCGGAACACCTTGGTTGGACGGGGGCCATACAGTTTTCGGCCAGGTTGTAAAAGGGATGGATATCGTTGATGAAATAGCTGCCGCGAAAAAACAGCAGGACAAACCGGTAGAAGATATTACTATAGAGTCGATTGAAATTCTGCAACAGCCATAAGGGTTGCTATTATGTCTTTTCAAGCAATAAATAAAAAAAGCTTTCGGCACTTAGCCGAAAGCTTTTTTTATTTTTTTGCTTTCCTTGCTTCCAGGGCTTCGAGCAAATTGGAAGCTGGGACATCTAGCGTATTCGATAGTATAAGAATTTTTTGGACATCTGGAAGTTCTTCCCCGCTCTCAAAAGCTGCCAGATGGGATGCCCCAATTCTTGTGCGAAGGGCTAGTTCATCCAAAGAAAGTTTCCGTTCTTCCCGCGCATTTCGTAATTGGGTGTGCAGTTCTTGTTTCATCATCATACACTCCTTTTGCAATACTTATTTTCTAATTTCATCATATCACGCAAGAGAGCGAATGACACTGAAAGTTGTGGCATTATTCTAAATCTTATTTCCTAGAACATGTTCAATATGCCTTGAATAAACACGACCAATATGGAAACGGGTGCCAAATACCGTAAGAGGAAGCGCCATACATCGACTAATACTTCTTGTTCTTTCAATTCCACGTGAGCATCTTTCTTCGTTAAAACATATCCTGCAAACAAAGAGATGAACAACGCGCCGAGCGGCAATCCGATTCTACTGGTCAGGATGTCCGCAAAATCAAAGAAGGTATATCCAAACATAAACGGTTCGGATAGTACACCAAAACTCAAAGCACTTGGAATGCCGACAAGGAAAATCATGACACCATAGATCATGGCAATCTTACGACGCCGGTCAAAGCGATCTTTGACTCGCATCGATACCACAATTTCCAACATGGAAATGGAAGAAGTTAGTGTCGCAAATAACAGCAATACAAAGAAAATGATGATTAAAAATTGACCCATAAATAATTGGTCGAAAATCGCCGGCAGGATGATAAACACGAGACCAGGACCTTCATCCGGCGCATAACCGAGAGCAAATACTGCCGGGAAAATGATTAAGCCGGCCATAATCGAAATGATGATATTCAAGGAAGCCACGCTGATAGCTGACCGTCCGAGGTTTTCAGTCTTGGACAGGTAGGAGGCATATGTGATCATCCCCGCAACCCCGACACTCAACGAAAAGAATGCCTGTCCCAGCGCAATCAGCGCTGTGTTGAAATTAAAAAACGACCAGTCGGGCACAAACATGAACGAGACGCCTTCCATAGCGCCCGGTAAAGTCAACGAACGAAGCATCAAAAGAATCAGGAAAACCAATAATGCCGGCATCATGATTTTACTGGCACGCTCAATTCCACCTTTAATTCCGCCTTGTACAATCCAAATTGTCAGGATCATGAATCCGGCTTGGGCAATCAGGACTTCCCAAGGGTTTCCAATGATGCTGCCGAACAAATCAGCAAAGCCATTGTCTCCCAAATCAGAAAGCTGAAACAACAATGCCCTGCTCAGGTAAGATAAAATCCAGCCACCTACGACACTGTAGAAAGATAAGATAATAAAAGCAAAGATAAATCCAGACCAACCGATTAAAAACCAGTATTTACCGGGTGCCTGGTTTTTCAAACTGGTTATTGCATCTGCTTGGCCTCTTCTGCCGATAACAAATTCAGCTAGTAAGATCGGCAAACCGATGGCAAGGGTACTGATGATGAATAATAAAATAAAGACACTTCCGCCGTTCGCTCCAGTTTCGTACGGGAACTTCCATATCGCCCCTAATCCGACTGCACTGCCGGCAGCAGCAAGGATAAAGCCGAGCTTGGATGTCCATTGATCTCGTTTCTGCATGTAATTCACTCCTATGTCCTATAGATTTTCTCATTCTACACGAGCCGCTGAGAAAAAAATAGGTTAACTTTTAACTCAATTAAATTTCTGTTGTATAATAAACAGATAAAGGAAGAAATGGGAGGAGATTTGAAAGGAAGGGAGGTTATTAGGTGGATATTCGTGAAGATTGGCTCCGTATGGCAAAGAGTGGAGAGAATCCTCAAGCATATCAACTATGGGTAAAGAGAAATTGCACTGCAATCGCATGTATTGCGTTTCAAACTGGTGTTCACGAGGAAATTATTGGAGACTTTCAATCGAAAGTATTTAACCGTTTTTATTTAGAGCTTCCGAGTCTAAACTTGGTTAACGCCGAAAAAGAGCTGTATCGAGTTGCTGTTGAAACACTGCTAGATTTCATCGAACCGGACAATGTTCATTCACCTGACGCAATGTTTCTTTTTAAAGAAGATGCAGCACTGCACAAGGCTATACAAAACTTGGAACTGAAAAATAGGATTGCTTTTACTTTCTTTCACTTTCATGGGAAATCACTGGAGGAATTGACCGACATATTAATGGTCCCGAAACTGGAGTTAAAACTCAAACTCGGCTTATCAAAAAGGTCTTTGATGGAGTATTTAAGCTTAGAGGAGAGAGAACTCGAGAAACGGCTCGAATTTCTTGCAAAGTCATACAGCAGGATGACATTTCCACTTCCACGAAAACTTGATTCATTCAAAGAAACGTTTTTGCCGGTATTGCATGAGAATGCCTGGGAAGCAAGAAGCGTTAGGTCAGGGAAAAAAGGAGCAACGGTGCTTATTGTTGTATGCCTATTTCTTGGAACCGTCATCATTTCCACATTCAACATGGAGGACTTGAAGTCAAAAGGGCCCGTTGAGACAGATGACTCCGCTGAATTAATTAATGATAAGGCGTTGGAGTGGCGGGCGCAATATGAGTCCGTTAAGAACAGGTCACCCGGGTTGTTGGGCGTTGCGCCTGAAACATACGAAGAGTTTTCTTTTGTGATCGAAGCTGATCACATGATTACAAGAATCTTAGGTGACGACAATCTTGAGAAGATGAAGGATAATCCCCAAGCGCTGGAAGATCAGTTTACCCGTGCGCTGTTCCATATTCAAACTCCAAAAGGGATGGTTGAGTTGCTGGAAGGGAATTCGGTATATCCTATGGGGATGGACGAGTTTGTTTACGAATTTGCCAATAAAACAGCAGAGTTGATGGAGGTCGCAGATCAGCTGCTTCAAGAGCATGAGACGGAATTTTCGGATGCTGTGAACGGCGGGCAGCGGTCCTCGGAAAAACTGGCGTCCAATGCAGACAAGTACTCAGCGAATCCCAAAAATTTGTTGAATGGATTGGATGAACAGATGCTGATGATAATATCCCATCCCAATGAAGAACGTTTTATCACAAAGAGGAAGTTGACTCGAATGCATAATATTCCTCATCTAATGAATGATAGGACGATTGCTTCCAATCTGGCCATGATGGAAAACGAGCCTTTTTTTGATGAAACAGGCCTGCTGATTTCGTTGGAAAAGGCAGCATACCTTTTAAAAGAGCTGGAGCAATATTTATTGAATGATCAATCGCGTTCGATGTTATATACAGAGTTTCTCGCCAAATTCGGCCAACTTTTTTGGCTGGTGCTCAAAGGAAGCGAAAATAAGCCGGTGTTCACTGAAGCAGGAACGGTTCAGGAAGAGTACAAGGCTGTATGGAATACACTTTGCGAATCCAGAAAAAATCCGATGTTGTCGGTAATGTTGCCGATAATTGAAGAGATGGAAGAGACAGGCTGGACGGACTCAAAGCATTACAACCGTCTCTTACAGACTAGTATCGTCCAAGCCATAAACATGGAGAGGGCCGGTTTACTTGTTGAAGAAATGCCGCACGGCCATATCGCAGCGGGAACACAGTTTATCGATATGGCTGATTTTTCATATGATAATTACACAGATTTGTATAATCAATTCAAAGTGGCATATGACCAATCTTTGTTGGTCGGCAAGTCTCCACTGGAGGTTTATTTCCTGTATCACTATGCCAATGGGATGGAAGATCCCGAAACGATGTGGCATTTGCTGGTTGAAGATGAACGCAAACCGGATTTACAAGAATTCACCAATGAATGGCAACAGCTTCCGGATATATCCAAAACTGCAAGGTGGATTGAAGTTTCGGGAGAATCTTTTTATTGGTCTAGTAAAACATTGCATGTGAATATCAATATCAATTACTATACCGATCACCCTGTATTTCAAAGGGGACCAGTCCTGGTCACGACAGGAAACGACATTTGGTTGATCAAGTACTTTTTCAGCGAAAGCTATCAAAATATCCAACAGAATGGAGCGTTTAAAGAAAGAATAATTTCGATATACAACAACGAAGAATCTGAGAGCGCCACGCCAATTGAAGTTTTCGGTATGATTTTGTTGGCGATTGAACAAGCTGATTATAAAAAGCTTGAAGGATTGACCACGGGTTATTATCAGGAGGATCCCAATGCGGATTTTCAAGATTTTGCAGCATTCCATGAGTTTCCGCATTTCAGAGACCTAGTCAATTTGTCTTTTGTCAGCGAAGAAGTGGAACAAAAGCAATGGCGGGACCAGGGCAGGGTATATATGAATACAGCAACCGAGTCATTCAGCAAAGTTTTTCCAATGGTGAAAACTGAACAAGGCTGGAAATTAAGCTATTGATAAGCCCATCATTTACTCCAGTCAGTAACCTGTGCTATAATATACAGATGCCAATAGGTGTACAGGATAATCAGATAAGACTAGGAGCGGGTAAACATGACAAAAACATACCAAACAGGTGACAAAATCTCAGGCAAGGTTACAGGAATCCAGCCATACGGCGCTTTCGTAGCTTTGGACGACCAAACACAAGGATTGGTCCACATTTCAGAAATCACTCACGGATACGTGAAAGAAGTCAGCGAGTATTTGGCTGTTGGACAAGAAGTAGACGTAAAAGTTTTGGAAGTTGATGAAAAATCAAAAAAAATCAGCTTGTCAATTCGTGCACTTCAAGAACAACCACCAGCTGCCAAGAGAGAAGAAAGACCAAAACAATCTCTGCAGTCACATGTAGATGAGAAAGATTCTGAAGGATTCAACTCATTGAAAGACAAAATGCAAGAATGGATCAAAAAATCCGGCCAGAAATAATAGAAAAAGAAGGGCAGACGAATCAGTCTGCCCTTCTTTTTTTCTTTCTTCACCGGACAAATCAGCGGCTTATCGTCCGTTTTTCTTTAATTTCCGCAACCTGTACTGCAGGTTTTGCCGGCTCATCCCCAGGGCGGCTGCCGCTTTCGTAACGTTTCCATTGTGCAGCTCCATCGCTTTTTTTAAATAATAAAGCTCTGCTTCCAGCAAATAATCCTCCAGCGACAGCAATTCCTTATTTCCATCTACAATAAAATCTTCCGGTTTCATTTTGCCGGTATTTCGGATTTTTGATTTGAAATAATGCGGCAGCATCTTGGTGGTCACTGTTTCCTGGGTTGTCAGGATAGAAGTGACTTCATCCAGCAACAGTTCGAGTTCCTTCAGGTTTCCTGGCCAATCGTAAAGGTGAAGCATTTGCTTCACTTCATCGTCGAGTGCTTTAACTACGGAACCGAAATTCTTCCGATGCCTCGAAAAATAATCTTCAACAAACGGCAAAATGTCCTCTTTTCTTTTTCGCAGCGGTTCAATCGTAATCGCTATAGCAGAAAAGAAATAATATAGTTCTTTCAAGAGCGATTTGGAACCAATCAATTCCACAGGATCCTCGCCGACACTGGCGATAAAGTAAATGTTTCCATTGGAGTGCGCTTTTGCCATTTCCAGTAATTGAGCTTGAAGTGGCAGTGAAAGCAAGTCAATCCGTTCACAGTAAATGGTCCCATCTGACATGCGTTTCATATCTTCTGATAATCGATCGATCGAGTGAGCATCGGTTCCGTGACAGTACAAAGTGAACAGTTTACCTTGAGGGGAATGGGACCAATGAATGGATTCAGCTATCAGCTCTTTTCCAGTGCCGGATTCGCCAATCAATAAAACAGGCAGCTTAGCGGCAGCGGCTTTTTCCGCAATATCAATCACTTTCATCATGCTCTCTGACACGGCGGTTATGTTGCTGAAAGTCACCGGCTCTTCATATTTCTTCAAAGGCTGATAGACCACTTTTTCCAATGTTGTGACATCCCGTGATAGTTCGACGGCGCCAATCAGTTGGTCATCTTGAAAAATCGGATACGTATCATTGATTGTAGTAATTTCCTGGCCCTTTCGGTTCCAATACGTTTGTTTAACGTTCAAAACTTCTTTTCCGCTTTGTATGACTTGCAGCAAAGTGCTCTCGTGCTGGTCGAAACGGAACATTTCCAGTAGGGAGCGGTCTGTCAGCTCTTGAAAATCAAAGCCTTCGATTTCTTTCATCTTATTATTGTATACTATTGTTTTTCCATTAACATCAACAGCATGAACGCCTACAGCCACGTGCTCTCCGGCAAATTCATAGAAAGGTGTTAAATCCAGTTTTTCAGTAGCCAAATCAGTCACCCCAAAATTTTTTGAACTTTTTGAACGAAATCACTTGAATTATGCAATTATCTTTTGCATTATTATAGGTGGAAACAGTTTGAAAGTGCAAATTTTTTTTGCTCTAATATAAAACTCGAGGAGGATTTACATGATTCCCTATAAACACGAACCATTCACCGACTTTTCGATTGAGAAAAACCGCAACGATTTCCTGGAGGGCTTGAAAACAGTTGAAGCTTACCTTGGTCAAGACTATCCATTGATTATCGGAGGCGAACGCGTTACGACTGAAGATAAAATCGTATCGTCCAACCCTGCCGATAAAGAAGAAGTTATCGGGCGCGTTTCAAAATCCAATAAAGAACTAGCTGAAAAAGCAATGCAAAAAGCTGATGAGGCATTCAAGTCATGGAAAAAAGTAAAACCTGAAGTCCGTGCAGATGTTTTATTCAGAGCAGCAGCGATCATCCGCCGCCGCAAGCATGAGTTTTCTGCACTTCTTACAAAAGAAGCAGGCAAGCCATGGAACGAAGCGGATGCGGATACTGCTGAAGCAATCGATTTCTTGGAGTACTACGGTCGTCAAATGCTTTCGATGAAAGACGGCATGCCAATGGAAAGCCGTCCCGGCGAATACAACCGCTATGATTATATTCCTTTAGGCGTAGGCGTTGTCATTTCCCCTTGGAACTTTGCTTTCGCTATTATGGCAGGTACGACAGTAGCGGCAATGGTAACGGGTAACACAGTGCTATTGAAACCGGCTTCTTCTACACCGGTCGTTGCTTACAAATTCATCGAAGTGCTTGAAGAAGCGGGTATGCCAGCTGGCGTAGTTAACTATATCCCAGGACCAGGTTCTGAAGTAGGGGACTATCTAGTGGATCACGCCAATACACGTTTCATTTCATTCACAGGGTCGAAAGAAGTCGGTCTTCGCATCGCAGAGCGTTCTTCCAAAGTGAACGAAGGACAAATTTGGATGAAACGTTTGATCGCTGAAATGGGCGGGAAAAATACGATGGTTATCGATAAAGACGGAGACCTTGAATTGGCAGCCCAAGCCATCGTTAAGTCGGCGTTCGGTTTCAGCGGGCAAAAATGTTCTGCTGGATCTCGTGCTGTGATCGTTGAAGATGTTTACGACACGGTTCTTGAACGTGTCATCGAATTGACAAACGAATTGACAATCGGTAACCCTGTAGACCAAAACAACTACATGGGACCTGTAATTGACGCAGCATCATTCAAAAAAATCATGGGTTATATCGAAATCGGCAAAGGCGAAGGCCGCCTGGTTGCTGGTGGAGAAGGCGATGATTCAAAAGGATATTTCGTAAATCCTACTGTATTCGCTGACCTGGAACCAAAAGCTCGCATTATGCAAGAAGAGATATTCGGACCTGTTGTAGGTTTGACGAAAGCGAAAGATTTCAAAGAAGCGATCGCAATCGCCAACAACACTGAATATGGTTTGACTGGAGCAGTTATCACAAACAACCGTGAGCACCTTGAATATGCTCGTGAAGAATTCCACGTTGGAAACCTTTACTTTAACCGAGGATGTACAGGAGCTATCGTGGGCTATCAGTCATTCGGCGGATTCAATATGTCGGGAACTGATTCTAAAGCAGGCGGACCTGATTACTTGACGCTGCATATGCAAGCAAAAACAACATCTGAAATGTTTTAAAAGTTCCGTGATGTTATAATCATTCACGTAATGTTATAATAATGCAGTGAAAGGCAGACCCAGTGTCTGCCTTTTTTAAAAAAAGGAGGAATTTTTAATGGTAAAAACTCAAACAATCATCGAACAAACAGAAAAATACGGTGCTAATAACTATCACCCACTACCAATTGTGATCTCAGAAGCACAAGGTGTTTGGGTAAAAGATCCTGAAGGCAATCAATTCATGGACATGCTTTCTGCTTATTCCGCGGTAAACCAAGGGCATCGCCACCCCAAAATCATTCAAGCACTCAAAGATCAGGCAGACCGCGTTACACTAACTTCAAGAGCTTTCCACAACGACAAGTTGGCTCCATGGTATGAGATGATTTGTAATATTTCAGGCAAAGAGATGGCCCTGCCGATGAACACTGGCGCCGAAGCAGTCGAAACAGCTGTAAAAGCTGCACGCCGCTGGGCATATGATGTAAAAGGCGTAGCAGAAAATCAGGCGGAAATCATCGCATGCGAAGGGAATTTCCATGGCCGTACGATGACAGCGGTTTCTCTTTCTTCAGATCCTGAATACAGAAAAGGCTTTGGACCGTTCTTGCCAGGCATCAATATCGTACCTTTTGGTGACCTTGAAGCACTAAAAGAAGCCATTACTCCGAATACTGCAGCCTTCTTAGTCGAACCGATCCAAGGCGAAGCGGGCATAATCATTCCACCTGAAGGCTACCTGAAAGCTGCAAGAGAACTTTGCCGCGAGAACAACGTGCTGTTCATCGCTGATGAAATCCAGTGCGGATTGGCTCGTACAGGCAAAATGTTCGCATGTGAGTGGGAAGACGTAAATCCTGATATGTATATATTGGGTAAAGCTTTAGGTGGCGGCGTATTCCCGATTTCCTGTGTAGTTTCCAACAAAGAAATTCTAGGTGTATTCAATCCGGGATCTCATGGTTCAACATTTGGCGGAAATCCACTAGCGAGTGCAGTATCAATTGCTTCAATGGATGTATTGATTGATGAAAAGCTTTCTGAGCGTTCACTGGAACTAGGTGAGTACTTCATGGGCAAACTTCGAGAAATCGAACATCCATCGGTCAAAGAAGTCCGCGGACGCGGTTTATTCATCGGTATGGAACTCACAGAAGCGGCCCGTCCGTATTGTGAAGAATTGAAAGAGTTGGGTCTTTTGTGCAAAGAAACACATGATACCGTGATTCGCTTTGCTCCGCCACTGATCATCTCTAAAGAAGATCTTGACTGGGCGATTGAGCGCATCCAAAAAGTCTTTTCTAAATAAACTCTCTATGGCAAATAGAAGTTTAACTATGTTACACTGGATGCGAAGTAATTACTTTAAACACAAAGAGGCGAATTTAAAAAATGGCTGAAAACTTGAACTTGTTGACGTCGACGCAAGAGGTTATTAAAACTGCATTGGATAAACTTGGATATGAAGATTCTATGTACGAACTTCTAAAAGAACCGATGCGAATGATGGAAGTCCGTATTCCAATTCGAATGGATGATGGCAAAGTGAAAGTTTTCACTGGCTTCCGCGCACAGCATAATGATGCAGTGGGGCCAACCAAAGGCGGGGTCCGCTTTCATCCGGATGTCAACCGTGAGGAAGTTATGGCCTTGTCCATGTGGATGACATTGAAATGTGGAATTGTTGACTTGCCGTATGGCGGGGGTAAAGGTGGGGTCATCTGTGATCCGCGCGAAATGTCCATGCACGAGATTGAAAAACTGAGCCGCGGATACGTCCGTGCCATCAGCCAGATCGTTGGACCAAGTAAAGATATTCCCGCGCCGGATGTGTTCACGAACTCACAGATTATGGCATGGATGTTCGATGAATACAGTAAAATTGACAAATTCAACTCGCCAGGTTTCATTACCGGTAAGCCACTTGTTCTGGGCGGATCCCAAGGCAGGGATAAAGCGACAGCTCAAGGTGTAACCATTTGCATCAATGAAGCGGCGAAAAAACGTGGATTAGATATGAATGGAGTTCGAGTCGTTATTCAAGGTTTCGGGAACGCAGGAAGCTTTTTGGCTAAATTCCTTTATGATTCAGGTGCCAAAGTAGTTGGGATTTCCGATGCTTATGGAGCTTTGCACGATCCGAACGGTTTGGACATCGATTATCTGTTGGATCGCAGAGACAGTTTCGGAACTGTCACTACGTTATTCGATAACACAATTACAAACAAGGAATTGCTTGAGTTGGAATGTGATATCTTAGTGCCAGCTGCAATCTCGAATCAAATTACAATAGAAAATGCACATGACATTAAAGCATCGATAGTAGTAGAAGCTGCAAATGGACCTACTACATCAGAAGCTACCAAAATTTTGGCTCAACGTGACATATTACTGGTACCGGATGTTTTGGCAAGTGCCGGTGGGGTTACTGTTTCTTACTTTGAATGGGTTCAAAACAATCAAGGCTACTATTGGTCTCAGGAAGAAGTAGATGAGAAGTTAAACCTGAAATTAGTAGAAGCATTTAACAATGTTTATAACGTAGCAATGACCCGTAACATTGACATGCGTCTTGCTGCCTATATGGTGGGAGCGCGTAGAACTGCAGAAGCTGCCCGCTTCCGTGGATGGGTTTAAAATAATATTAACACCGCCGCCTGGATTCTTTCCAGGCGGTTTTTGATTTCAAATTTTTGCAATTCATCCAATGAATGGACATAATAGAATTTGAATAGGAGGATGAGAAAATGAATGCTTTTTCTTTTTACAACCCGGTCAAATTAATTTTTGGTAAAGGTCAGTTAGACGCTGTTAAAAAAGAGTTGCCGAAATTCGGAAAAAAAGTTTTGGTGGTCTATGGCGGAGGCAGTATCAAAAAAAACGGTCTATACGATGAAGTGATGGAGAAGCTCAGCGAAGCTGGACTCGAAGTTTTTGAGTTAGCGGGTGTTGAACCGAACCCCAGAATCTCAACTGCAAAAAAAGGCATTGAAATCTGCAAAAAAGAAAACATCGATATGCTCCTCGCAGTTGGCGGAGGTTCTGTAATTGACTGCACGAAACTCATCGCTTGCGGTGCGAAGTATGATGGCGATGCGTGGGATTTTGTAACACGCAAAGCACAGCCCAAGGACGGCTTGCCATTTGGCACAGTCTTGACTTTGGCTGCGACAGGATCAGAAATGAACGCAGGCTCTGTTATCACAAATGAAGAAACTCAAGAAAAATACGGCTGGGGGAGCCCGTTTTCTTTCCCTAAGTTTTCTGTGCTGGACCCGACATATACGATGTCAGTGCCAGAAGACCAAACCATATATGGCATCGTCGACATGATGTCCCATATTTTTGAACAATATTTCAATAATGCGACGAACACACCTGTGCAAGATCGCATGTGTGAAGGTGTACTCAAAGCAGTCATTGAAACAGCTCCAAAATTGATGGAAGATCTTCAAAGCTACGAGCATCGTGAAACTATTCTTTTCGCTGGAACAATGGGCTTGAATAACTTCCTGCAAATGGGCTATAACGGAGACTGGGCTACGCACAATATCGAGCATGCCGTTTCGGCTGTCTACGACATTCCCCATGCTGGAGGATTGGCAATTCTATTCCCGGAATGGATGAAGCACAATGTTCAAGTAAACCCAGCTCGCTTTGCTCAAATGGCTGTTCGCGTCTTTGATGTGGAAGCTGAAGGGAAGAGTGATGAGGAAGTCGCTGCCGAAGGCATTGACCGCCTAAGAGATTTCTGGGCTTCGTTGGGAGCTCCAAAAAAACTGAAAGATTACAACATCGATGACTCGAAGTTGGATCTAATCGCTGACAAAACAATGGTCTATGGAGAGTTCGGTAATTTCAACAAATTAAACAAAGAAGATGTTAAACAAATTTTGCAAGCTTCACTATAAGAAAAAGGAATGAGCGATTTCGCTCATTCCTTTTTAATCTGTCTAAAAATAATAACACTAAATGCCCTATGTTGACGGTGGGGTAACTTCAGACACTTTACAACAGCCACTTATAAGTAGCGTGCGATTAATTAAAGAGAGCAATACGGGAACACGAAATCAACTCAAAAGCTCAATTTCAAGTTGTTCGACTTCTTCCAATTCTGATATCTGCATATAAAGATCGAGAGGCTCTTTGTCTTCTATATAAGATACTCGGACTGAAATTTCATTTTTGTTTAAAAATTGCTCTTGTGTATTATGTGTAATTCTCATAGCTTCTATCACGATTCCTTGCTCTTTTAATTCGTCCAGAACGGATCGGATCGATGCATCGTCTGATACGATGATTTTCAAATTTGCTTCTGCCATTCTTAAACGGGCAGGGCCGAATTTAAACAACAATGAAGGAAGTACCTCGATTCCGATTAATACTATTAATACAGCTACAGCCGCTTCGATGTAAAAACCGGCAGCTACAGCAATTCCGATTCCGCCAGCGCCCCATATCATGGCAGCGGTAGTCAATCCTGAAATTGAGTCGTTCCCTCTTTTCAAAATGACCCCTGCACCAAGAAATCCGATGCCGGAAACGATTTGAGCTGCCAAGCGAAGGGGATCCATTGTAATATTGACGTTGTCGTACTGGCTTCCTTGGGCGATATATGC
Source organism: Planococcus sp. (in: firmicutes) (assembly GCA_035461045.1). Taxonomy (GTDB): domain Bacteria; phylum Bacillota; class Bacilli; order Bacillales_A; family Planococcaceae; genus Planococcus. Next base: position 1,465 of record DATHVY010000250.1, on the reverse strand, counting down.
TGATTCAATTGATATTATTGTTAGCAGGCAACTGAAAGTGGCGATAACAACGCTGGTTTTCAAGCCAACCGGTTTTCTTTTCAACTCCCTTTCTAAACCGATGACCAAACTGAGAGAAGCGGCAATCAGCAATTTTATAAAAGTTTCGAATGATGATATCTGGAGTGCACTGAACAAGTCCATTACATTTTGTCTCCCTTCTATATATAGTTGATAAACAAAATAGAGAATGTCAAACTGATATAGTTAACGTTATTGAGTAGTAGAAAACATTAAGTTTAGAGGTGCATCATGGAAAAGCCTGCAATTAACCCTTATATACCCATTATAGTCGGAGTAATCTCGGTAGCTCTCTCTGCGATATTCGTTAAAATGACGACCGCCGATTCTGGTGTAACTGCATTTTATAGAATGTTATTTACAATAGCCATTATGAGTCCGGTCTTTTTCATGAAATATTCCCATGAAATTAGAAAGCTAAGCCGGAGAGATTGGTTATTTACATCTATAGCCGGAGTTTTTTTAGCATTTCATTTTATTCTCTGGTTTGAATCCTTAAATTATACATCAGTAGCCAGCTCAACTGTATTGGTGACTCTCCAGCCATTGTTTGCATTTGCAGGCACATATTTCTTTTTTAAAGAGCGGTTATCTTTAAAAACAATTCTTTCGGGTTTGATTGCTATCATGGGAAGTGTATTAATTGCCTATGGAGATTTTCAGATCAGCGGAAGTGCTCTATTCGGAGATATCTTAGCTTTAATTGCCTGTGCTTTGATAACAGGCTATTTGTTATTTGGACAGGATGTTCGAAAAAGGTTGTCGTTAATTACATATACATATGTAGTTTATAGTATGAGTACAATAACGTTATTTTTGTATATTATCGCCAAGGGTGAGTCGTTTGGACCTTATCCGCCGACAGAGTGGATGTGGTTTTTGCTTCTTGCCATTGTACCGAATTTATTAGGACATTCTTTATTCAACTGGGCATTGAAGTGGGTGAGTACAAATGTCATATCAATAGCAATTCTTTTTGAACCGGTTGGGGCATCGATTCTAGCCTATTATATATTCGGAGAACATTTAACCATTAGTCAAATTATTGGAGGCAGTATAGTGATAGCAGGCATAACTCTATTTGTTTCAGACTACAGAAAAATTAAATCCTTTATTATTAAACTTAAGGGTTGATTTAATTCTTCATAGGGTTTATATTAATACATGTCCTTAAAACAACTTCCAAAAAAATATTTTGAAATAGTATTGACTTTGGAAGTGAAACAGGATATATTAATAAAGTCGCCAATGAGCGCGATAATCATTGAACCTTGAAAACTGAACAGCAAAACGTCAACAAACAACTTACTGATCAGCTTACGCAGATCAAAGCGAATCGTGCGTCTTCGGACGGCGATGCGCCAGCAGTATTGAGCAATCAACACTACTCTATAATGGAGAGTTT
>DATHVY010000249.1:0-3580 GCA_035461045.1 Planococcus sp. (in: firmicutes) | reverse complement strand
TTTCGCAAGATACTCTTCCGGATCCAGGCCATATACGCGTTTGCTCGAAGGCGATACGTAAATCGCTTCCCCTTTATGATCCATGAGAACAATGACGTCATGGGCATTTTCGGCAATAATCCGGAAACGGTTTTCAATCTCAATATATTGACTCACCATTTTATCCAGGACCGTCATATCCTTGAGCGTTGCGTAAACCCCCACAACCTCACCCTTGACTTCGATCGGAGAAAAGTGGACCAGGACAGGGATTTGCTTATCCCCTTCCCCTAAAAATTTCGTGCGGAAATCCTGTGATACCCCGTCCAGTGCGAGTTGGAAATAGGTCTCCACTAATTCCTCATCGTTTTTCGGGATATACTCCAGAAGCCCATTGCCAATCAAGTCGTTCAGCAAGCAATCCGTGGTCTTTTCCACGGTGGGATTGCCAGTCAGGATTTGCCTGTTGAGATCCAAAGAGAAAATGGCATCTGTATTGTTTTCAAAAAGCGAACGGTAGCGGGATCGGCTTTCTTTCAGGTATTCCAAAGCTTGTTCACTTTCGAGTCCAGCGCGGCGTTCCTCTGTGAGGTCTTTGACCAGTCCGATAATATGGGTACAGATTCCCGCTTCATCAAACAGTGGCGTCAATGTGGATTTGGAGTAATTCTTTTCACCTGTCGGACGAGTAAATGCATCTTCGTAAACGACCCTCTTCTTTTGTTCCAGCACTTTGCCATAATGTTCATTCAGTATACGGGCGACTTCCGGACTGTGGTTTTCATAGAATGTTTTGCCAAGATTCTCTTTCGTCAAATGAGTCCTTTCAAAAACTGCCTGATTGAAAAACTCAGACGTTAAACTTGAGTCATCATTGACGCTTACGATGAATACCATGTCTGTGATCGCCTCCATCAAGGCGGCGTTATAAGGTAGAGTAGTTTTTTTGCTCAAATGCGAAATTCCTTCCTTAGTGCTTTCCAACTTCAAGTTTCTTCATGTATGCTGCTTCAAATTCGCTGATTTTTAGCGGCTTGTTATATAAATATCCTTGAAAAATGCTGCAGTCGTTTGCCAAAAGGAACTCTGCTTCCTCCACACGCTCAACTCCTTCAGCCACCAGTTCACATTCGATGCTTCGCGCAAGGTGGATGAGGGATTTTAAAACAGCTTCCGATTTCGTGTTTTGCCCGATTTTCCGAACAAAGTATTGGTCGATTTTAATTTTGCTGATCGGAAAATGGGTCAGGTAGGAAATCATCGAAAAACCCGTGCCAAAATCATCGATTGCAATGGACATTCCTTTGGATTTACAAAGCAGCAAATTTTCCAAAATCTCTGGTGAATAGGTCAATTCCGCTTGTTCAGTAATCTCGACTTCAATCCACTTCGGATCGATTCCATATCGATCCATCAATTGGATAAATTCTTCGAAGAACGCCGAATCACTCAGAAGTGAGGCCGTCATATTGATCGCTATCCGTAAATTCCAGCCGTAAAACGTCTCCCAGGTTTTCATCTGCGTAAAGATTTCGGCTAGCAAGTGGGACGTCAGCTGCTTAATCTTTCCAGTCTCTTCTGCCACTCCGATAAATTCAAGGGGGCAAATGTCACCAAGCACCGGATGCGACCAGCGCGAAAGCACTTCGGCACCGACAATTCGTCCCGTGTACCCGTTGATCTGTGGCTGAAGGGTGAAATAAAAGCCGTTGGTTTTCAAATCACCGTCGAGCCCGTCTTCAATCATTGTTCGCCGATTCCGCAAAGTGACCATATTCGGACGGAAAAACTCATGAGAAACACCCGTCGATCCCCTGGCTTCTCCCATCGCCATTTCCGCATAAGAAAGCAATTTATCAATGGTCTGCGCATCAAACGGATGGCTGACAATGCCCATGCTGGAACTGATTGCAACTTTTTGGGCATCCTCTAACAAGAACGGGTCGAGAAAAATCGAGCCCAACTTTCCGATGACTTCTGAAGGCATCCCGCCTGGAGCGTGTTCCCGGACAATCAGAAATTCACATCCATCCGATCGGCCCACGTGGAAAGATGCGCTCTCCATCTCTTTCAGTTCATCGGCCACTTTTTTCATGATGATATCCCCTGCAGTGTGGGTATAGATAGAGTTGACGAAGTTCAAGTTGTCGATCGACAAATGAACCACAGAAAAATCGGTTCCTTGCTCCACTAAGGACCCAATCTTTTGGATGATCAACTTACGGTTCGGCAAGCGAGTCAAATAATCATAATAGGCAAATTCCGTTAATTGGGCTTCTGTTTTTTTCCTTTCGCTGACATCCTGGAAATACACAGACAAACCGCCCTTCGAAAGCGGACAGGCTTTTACCTGGAACCATTTATCAAGCGGTTTGTAATAATCGACAAACTCAACGATGTTCTGTTCGCTCAAAGCCCGTTTGTAATGATGAACGAAAGTCTCTGAAGCTTCCGGGAAAATGGTGAAAATCCCTCTTCCAGCCGCACTTCCCCGTTTAACGCCCAGTATTTCTTCAGCAATTTCATTCATGTAGATTAAGTGCAGATCATCATCCAGCAAATAAAACCCGTCGGTCATGCTTTCCAACACAATTTCGGCAGTAATGGTCTCAGCGGAATGAAGGGTGATGGGCTTGTGGTAAATGATGGCGCCTCTAGCCCCGTCACCACCCAAGTCCACGCCCCGCACCTTCACTTGAAGCCATTGCGTTTCCCCGTCCCCTAAAAGAAACGGATACATTTGCCTATGTTCACTGATCTCATTGCCTAACACTTGGTTGATGGCGTCGTGCTCGTTTGTTTTGCCACTGGCTTCCAGCTGCTTGAGATAATCCATTCCAGGTGTCCAGAGCGACTCTCTTACTTCATGTTTCACGCAAAAATCGATCCATGCCTGGTTGACCTTCATAATTTTTCCGTGTTCATCAATGGCAATCAGAAATTCATCGATGGTGTTGATCCAGTCCTGTATTTTTCCATAATTCTCTTCCAATAAAACACCTCTTTTCTTTTCTGCATCGTTAATGACAACAAAATCTGCCATTTCTTTACGAAAAACATCTATTTAAGTATTATATACCTATTTTATGAATAAAGATATGCTTTTAGTCCTAATAAGGTGTATTTCCATTAGACAGTTAATTCTTGATACCATGTTTTCACAGGACCCGAAACCGTTAAAATTACAGAAAAAGAGAGCCAGGAAGTGAAACCTCCGGCTCTCTTAGTTCATTTGTACGGAATGTTCAAATTCCCTGAACTGGCTGGTGCTGTGAAATGGCGTAATCAGCCACAACCGCTGGGGATTGTCGGCAGAAATTTCGAGAATCTCGCGAGCCATTTCTTGCGATACCACATATTGATGGACGCCATTCGGCAATGCCCTGATTGTTGAAGGCGCGCCATCCTCCTTCACTTCATCGATGTATACCCATAGGGATTTGGGTTGGGAAGAGCGAGTGTCGTTTAGGGTCAAGCGGGCAAATAAAGTGATAAATCGCATGCCTCCTTCTTCGTGCGTATCTTTGACACGGGTAAGAAAATACTGATTTTGCCGGGTAGACGGAATGATCTGCTGTTTCATCCTCACTCTGCTCCTTTG
>DATHVY010000248.1:0-4126 GCA_035461045.1 Planococcus sp. (in: firmicutes) | reverse complement strand
AAGGCTTTATCACCGATATCGGTGGACGCACTTCTCATTCGGCGATTCTTGCACGTACGTTGGAAATTCCCGCTGTGGTCGGCGCACACACGGTCATGGCGACGATCGAAAATGGCATGATCGTTATCGTAGACGGCCTTGATGGCAATATCATCGTCAATCCGGATGACGCCACCATCCAGGAATTCCAACAGAAAAAAGAAGCTTACGAAGTTCAAAAAGCCGAGTGGGCAACCTTAAAAGATGAACCTACTAAAAGCACCGATGGCCAACATGTGGAACTTGCAGCCAATATCGGCACACCGAAAGATCTTGCAAGTGTACTCGAACATGGCGGCGAAGGCATCGGCCTTTACCGCACGGAGTTTCTTTACATGGGCCGGGATGCATTTCCGACCGAAGACGAACAATTCGATGCTTATGCCGCTGTGCTGAAGGGTATGAAAGGCAAGCCAACGGTTGTCCGGACATTGGACATCGGTGGCGATAAAGAACTGACGTATCTGAACTTGCCAAAAGAAATGAACCCGTTTCTTGGCCTTCGCGCAATTCGTTTATGCCTGGAGATGCCGGATCTGTTCAGAACCCAGCTTCGCGCACTGTTGCGTGCGAGTGTTCACGGCAATTTGAAAATTATGTTCCCGATGATTGCCACTGTGGAAGAATTCCGACAGGCAAAGGCTTTGCTGGAAGAAGAAAAAGTCAAGCTGGTGGATGAAGGCGTCTCAGTCAGTGATTCGATCGAAATTGGCATCATGGTTGAAATTCCTTCCACTGCCATCATGGCGGATGTGTTTGCCAAAGAAGTGGACTTTTTCTCCATCGGCACCAATGACTTGATTCAATACACAATGGCGGCAGACCGGATGAATGAGCGCGTTTCTTATCTGTACCAGCCATTCAATCCTGCCATCCTGCGTTTAGTGAAAATGGTCATCGATGCTTCTCATCGTGAGGGGAAATGGACCGGCATGTGCGGAGAAATGGCTGGTGATGAAATCGCCATACCGATCTTGCTTGGACTTGGACTTGATGAATTTTCCATGAGCGCATCTTCGATTCTCAAAGCTCGCTCCCAAATCAGCAAATTATCTAAAGCTGAAATGGCTTCCCATACCGACAAAATATTGGCGCTATCGACAGCTGACGAAGTCGAGGCATATGTGAAAGAAATTAGCTGAAGTAAGAAAAGCGCAAGCGCCTGTACAGCCCCGAAATGCGCTGAAGGACTTGATGGTAATGGCGTTCTTTGCCATTATCGGCAAGACCGAAGCGACTCGAGGGGCTAGGCGCTGGAGTCTGGACAGGGATATACTCTTTTCAAAGAACCTTCAAACTTAAAAACGTTATACTTTCTTATCCATTGAAAAAGCCTGAATGTCCGTTTGGACATTCAGGCTTTTATGTGTTTCTTAGAATGGGTTTGTTGCCCACTGGCTTGAAGTTGGGATAAAGATGCGTGGGTGCAGTTTTAGTTGAGAGACCATGTACTCAGCCAGGTCTTCAGGCTGCATGAATTTGTCTTTTGTTTGTTCTGTCTCGCCTTCTTTGAAGGTCATGTCAGTCACTACACGGCTAGGAGTCAGTGCAAACACACGAATATTGTTTTTTCTGACCTCCTGTGACAACGACTCGGTCAAACCGAGCACACCAAATTTCGATGCACTATAGGCGCTTGATCCCTCTGTTCCGCGCAAGCCTGAACTCGAAGAAATATTGATGATGTCTCCCCCGTTCTTTTCGATCATCTGAGGAAGCACGGTGCGAGTGACATAATACATGCCCATCAAGTTTGTATCAATCACCTTTTTCCAGTCTTCCGGCTGCAATTCAAGAAATTTGCCGTATTTGCCGACACCGGCATTGTTGATTAGAATATCCGCTGCCCCCAATTCTTTCGTGATCTGTGCCACAGCTTGTTCCACTTGTTCCAGGTTCGATACGTCAGCAACAGCGTATACCGCTTTTCCCCTGAGACTTTTGATTTCATTTTTCACTTTTTGCAGATCGCTTTCCGTTCGGGCGATCAAGCCGATATTGACGCCTTCATTGGCTAATGCCAATGCAGTGGCTCTGCCGATTCCTTTACCCGCTCCGGTAATGATTGCCGTTTTTCCTGTTAACACTTGTGCCATGACAGTTCCACCTTTCAATACTTATATTAGATTAGCTGATTGAACATTGATTTTATGTTGGTCATACGAGATTTCACTTCTAATCTGCAAGTTCTATGCTCCAACCTAATATTCAAATGCACCTTGCTTCACTCTTTACCCTAAACGTTGTCAATATAAAACAAAACTTTCACGAATACGCCAGTCGCCCATAATTCAAAAGCGACTCATACAATTCTTTCTGGAGTGGATTTTTGAAACAGAAAAAGAAGAGAGGAAACCCTCTCTTCTTGTTGAAATTATTCTGATGTGAAAAAACGGGCTATTTATCATCTTAATTAGCGGGTCTTTGAGACTCCCACGGCTAAAGCCGCAAGCCCTGCACCTTACGGTGGGACGGGTGGGATTCTTGAATAACTGAACGTCCTCAATCCATTTCTGCTTTGGACAGTTTTCAAGATAAGGGCATCTCATTGCCCCTCCTAAGACAGTGCATCTAGCATCTTAGGCTGATTGACTATTACCATCAATCACAGGTGCGTAGCGAATATTCATGGCACCAATGATATCGCGATGTTTCTCAAATCCACATGCGCATTTGTACTTACGGTCTTTCGCCTTGTTCTTTTCGGAACAACTCGGGCAAGTTTGGCTGGTGTAGGCAGGATTTACATATTCAACTCGAATACCTTCCAGATTCGCTTTATATTCGATGAATTGAGCAAGACGATAGAATGACCATGTGTGCAGATTCTTTTCGTTTTTACGGCTCGTTCTTGCCGTCTGTCGAATGTTGGCCAGTTTCTCCAAACGAAGGACAGAAATCTTCTGGTCTTTTGCGAAGTCTATGATTGCACGGCTTACTTTGTGGTCTTGGTTTTTCATCCAGCGTTGTTCTTTATCATCGAGATTGCGAAGGGCGTTTAATTTCTTTCCTTGTCCAAGTTTTTTTCTTGCGACACGGAAAGCTCGTTTCATAAATTTATTTTGTCTGCCATTGCCAAAAAAGCGAACTTTCCCCTCGTCAGTGACAGCGACGGCGGGAACTTTCAATCCCAAGTCTACGCCCATGATTTTTGTTCCTGTTTTTTCGATTGATTGAATGGTCACGGCTATTTGTGCCATCCATTTTCCTGATTTTTGCGATATGCGAAGTGTTCCGAGCTTATGCTTCAATAAATCAAAAGTACGATTCTTTTTATCGACCAACAATGCCCGCACGGGCATCTTTTTTACTTTTTCATCAATCATGAGTGGGAGGTGGATATGGGTGAAATCAAATGAGTAGTTTTGATTATTCCACACACATACAGGTTTTTTAAGCACGGGAATAATCGTGAATTTCGTCTTTTTGACTTTGGTGGAAAAAATACTTTTAGCGTCCTTAATGGCTTGATTTTTGACAGCGCTTGGAAGATTGGCTGAAATGTCTTTCGTCGTTTTCTTCGTACTTTTCTTTTCGGCCGTCATTTCGCCCACGAGTTGGTTGATGAGAGTTATATAATCCTTGCTCATTTGACTCAAAACGGTTATCTGATCCTTTGTTGGGAGCAGTTTAATTTTAACCGTGATCGTTTGCGCCATCTGTTTCACCCCCTTGTCTTTTGTTCTTCCACGTACCGCTTAATTGTTTCACTAGATACATTTCCCGCCGTGGAAACGAAATACGAGCGCGTCCATAAACTCGGCAGATGACTAAGGTACGGGAATTCACCACGCAACTTCCTTGAGGTCACTCCTTTTATTTTTGCCATAATGTCCGCAGGACTTAATGTGGGTGGTGCATTGAGAAATAAGTGCACATGGTCTTTGTCGCATTCAAGGGCGACAATTTCAATCGTTAAGTCTTGGCATACTTCCCCAACCAAATCCTTAAAACAGTCTTCGACTGCAGAATCCAAGAAGATCTTTCTTCTGTACCGTGGGCAAAAAATAAAATGATAGTTGATGAGAGAAACGGTTGTTTTAGTTCTTCTATACTGTGTCATAGTTTCATTGTATTAGCTTATCGA
>DATHVY010000247.1:0-2513 GCA_035461045.1 Planococcus sp. (in: firmicutes) | reverse complement strand
ATCGAATTTAGCGGATCCTCCACTGTATCCTTCCACAAATAATGCCGGATGACAGCATAATTGCCGCAACCGAGTCAGGCCGGCGAGTATTTGGATGCGGTGTTTTTGAAAACTGCCCTTTTTCAAATGCTTCAAGGAATCCTCTTTCAACTCCGCCAAATAAGCCGCATACAGTTTCTTCTGGTCTTCCCGCAGGTCAGACAGCTGGATGGTTTCGATTTTCTCGGGCAACCCTTTTAATACCTCGCCTTTTACCCGGCGCAAAATAAACGGACGCACTCGTTTCGTGATCTGTTGCCTTCTCATCTCACTGAATTCCCTGCGGCTCGGCAGCAGTTCCGGAAATACCACACGGAAAATCGACCACAATTCATCGAGGGAATTTTCAATCGGCGTGCCGGTGAGGGCAAACCGTTGCTCGGCCTGAAGCGTTTTGACGGCTTTCGCTGTTTGAGTGACCGGATTTTTGAATGCCTGCGCTTCGTCCAGGAATAACGTATGGAACCGTTTATCGCGGTACAAAGCTCTGTCCATGCGCAAGGATGGATAAGAAGTGATGAGGACATCCAACCCTTCGCTCTCTTTTAATGACGAGACCCTTGCTGCTTTGTTTCCATCGATGATGCCTGCCTGGATCGATGGCGCGAATTTATTCAGCTCGTTCAGCCAGTTATAAGTAAGCGAAGAAGGTGCAACGACCAGTATCGGCAGTTGACGAGCTCGGATATCCGGCAGCACCGATAAGATAAAGGCGATGCTTTGTACGGTTTTGCCCAAGCCCATATCGTCAGCCAGTATGCCGCCGAATTTGTATTTAGCCAAAAGCTTGAACCATTGGAAACCGGTTTTCTGGTAATCATGAAGTACACCTCTCAAACTGTCAGGCACTTCAGCACCCGACTCCTCCGGCCTGCTTAACTCCCTCATCCACTCGGTGAAGGTCTGGCCTGGGTCCATCAACTGTTCTTCTTCCAGCGTTTCCACCAACCGCATTCCCTCAATTAAAGGAACACGCAGTTCATATTCACCAAAGCTGTCTGCTTCGACATTCATATTCTGCAGAAATTCCTGCAAGCTCATGAACTCAGATGTCTCCAACGACATTAACGTACCGTCAGGGACCCGGTAATACTTGCGCTTTTCCATCAAGGAAGCCAAGATTTTTTGGATCTCCTCCTCCGGAATTCCTTTAAGGTCAAACCGAAATTCCAGCCAATCGGTCCGTTCGCCGATTTCCACTTTGATTTTCGGGCCTGCATACGATTTTTGCACACGCAGCTTCACGGCAGTCGTCGCATAAACCTGCACCAATTCTTCCAGCCTCGGCACTGCGTGATAGAGAAAATCATATTCCGCTTCTTCGTCCTGCATATAAAAGCCGCCATCCGTTTGCACAAATGCGCTTTCCTTCATGAGCTTCATGATTTCCTGCTCTATGCCACGCTGGCGCCGAACGCCTGGATAATGCCGGAATCCGGCTTCTGTTTCTTCACAAGGATTGATGACGAGATGTCCATAATGAAACTCCACTCCCGCCAACAGCCGATGCTTGATCCGGTCCAGATACAACTTGGCACGAAGCGGTGTTTCCTCCAGTCGTTCAGTTACTGATTCTGATATCTGCATGCTGCCAAGTTCTTGTAACCCCGGGATGACTGTTTCCATGAAATGCTCCAATTCCTCAGATGAAATGAGAAGCTGACTCTCTGCCCCAATCATCAGTTCTTTCAATTGAACCAATCGGCGGATTTTATCCGAGGACAACCTAACCGCAGTTCCTTTATTAAATACCGTTTCATAAGCAGGTAACAGCAAAAGCCCTTCTAACCCTTTCACATTCAGCCGGTAACCTCCTGGCAAAGCTTCACCAAAATGGAAAGAGAGCGGAAACTCTTCCATAACGTCAAAGTCCTCGGCGGTCTGCGAACCCCGAATCACTTTTACCAAAGGGACTTTCTGCAATAACGGCAAAAGCTGCTCCCAATCGAACGGAGTCATTAAAAACTCATTTTTTGCTAGTTTCAGGTTCTGACCTGCATGGCGGCTTTTCAGCAAGAAGTGGATGACAGCCTCCGTCTCATTGTCCAGACTATGGGTATTGGACGAATACATAAAGCCGGATGAGCATTCATAGGTTTCTCCCCGTTCAATCCTATGAAGAAACTCCCCCAGGTTGTCGACCGCATGGAAGGATCCGGTCCCGATCTTCATTTGCAGCCGCATGGAAGAATCCACCTCATTGGGAATACAGATGAACTCTACTCCAAGAAGTTCTCTGTCATCAAAATAAGATTTCCTTCCCCTCGTCCGCGGTTCTTTCTGCGCAAAGAGATCCATCATTTGAACCGACAAGGGCTGCTGCCGACTTTGCTTGTCAGCCATCGCCCACATGACCGCCGCAATGTGGTGGCAATAAGTGGTGATAAATCCGACCGGAGGGCAGCTGCAAGAAGCATGGATGCTTTCATCGGCTTCTTGCTTCATGCTTACTTGAAAGTCGCTTTTGCCTTGGA
>DATHVY010000246.1:0-5564 GCA_035461045.1 Planococcus sp. (in: firmicutes) | reverse complement strand
CCCGTGTTCCGAGGCGACACTTTCCTCGCCGGTGTTCATCAGCATAAAGCAACCCGTGCCATATGTGTTTTTAGCCATGCCGCGTTCAAAGCAAGCTTGACCGAATAAAGCCGCCTGCTGATCTCCCGCGATGCCGGCGATTGGAACTTCATGTCCGAAGAAATGATAGTCAACCGTCTTCGCATAGACTTCTGAGCTTTGCCGAACTTCCGGCAGCATGCTGCTTGGTACAGTCAGGATGTCAAGAAGTTCCTGATCCCATTGCAGATCGTAGATATTGTACATTAACGTACGGGATGCATTACTGTAATCGGTGACATGCTCCTTGCCTCCCGACAACTTATAAACAAGCCACGAATCGATCGTACCGAACATCAGATCACCATTGTCTGCCTTTGCGCGGGCTCCCTCGACGTTGTCCAAGATCCATTTCACCTTGGTCCCAGAAAAATAGGCATCGATCAATAATCCGGTTTTCTTGCGGAAAAGCTCATTCAAGCCTTGCTCTTTCAACTCATTGCAAATCCCGTCTGTTTGGCGGGACTGCCAGACAATCGCTTTATAAATCGGCTTGCCGGTATGGCGATCCCAGACGACTGTTGTCTCACGCTGATTTGTTATCCCGATCCCTGCAATCTGGGAAGGATCGATATCCGATATACGCAGCACTTCCGCGATACATGCGAGAACCGAAGTCCATATTTCATTGGCATCATGTTCCACCCAGCCTGGTTTCGGGAAAAACTGCTCAAACTCCTGCTGCCCCGTCGCCACAATCTCACCCTTGTGATTAAATAGAACAGCCCGGGAACTTGTCGTGCCCTGATCGATTGATAGTATATAGTCTTTGCTCAAAAGAATTCCTCCCCGCTATTCTGAAACGATTTTTTCTTCCAATCTATCCGCCGTTGTCCGGCCTCTTCTTAATTCTACACTTGCTGCACCGAATAAAACCAGAATCAGGACGCCGCTCATGATCCAAAAAGGCATGCCGTATGCATTTGTGAACAACGCTTTGTAAAACACAGCTCCGTATATTCCTCCAAACACAGGTCCAGCAATCGGCACCCATGCATACGCCCAGTCTGATGGACCTTTTCCGGGTATTGGCAAGAATGCATGAGCAATACGAGGTCCCAGGTCCCTGGCTGGATTAATCGCGTAACCAGTTGTGCCGCCCAATGACATGCCGATTGCGACAATCAGCGCACCGACAATTAGTGGGTTCAAGCCCTCGGTAAATTCATTGGCACCGATAAACAAAAGACCCATGACGAGTACCGCAGTCCCGATGATTTCTGACACGAGGTTTGAAAAAGGTTTGCGTATGGCTGGGATGGTCGCAAAAACAGCAAGTTTGGCTGTTTCGTCTTTCGTCCGTTCCCAATGCGGCAAATAGTTGAAAAAGACAATGGCAGCACCGATAATCGCCCCCACCAATTGTGCCAATATGTAGGCTGGCACCTTTTCCCATGGAAATTCGCCTATAGATGCAAAGCCCAAGGTCACAGCGGGGTTTAGGTGGGCTCCTGAAAAATTGCCTACTGCATAAACTCCCATCGTAACTGCAAGGCCCCAGCCGATGGTGATGACCACCCACCCGCTGTTTTCTGCTTTCGAATCTTTTAACACGACTCCTGCCACTACCCCGGCGCCGAAGATGATGAGAACCATCGTTCCGATCACTTCCGCTATAAATTCCGTCATAACCTTTGCTCCTTCCCATCCCGGAAAATGCATACAAAAAAGACCCACACTGAATGATGACGCCCCATGATAAGGCGATCACTGCAGTGTGGGTCTCCGATTCTCCGACACATTTCTTAACTTGTAACTATAATCTATCAGGTCTTGAAAACGCTGTCAACCTAATTGCTACGGCTTATCTAGTGCCCACAGCTCCGCCTGGGATGTGGAGATGGCTTCAGCTCCCCCATCATAAGCCAGTTGAATATCTTCAGCGGTTCGAATCAATCCTCCAGCGATGACAGGAATGCCTGTTTTTTCGTGCACCTCTTTAATGATCGATGGAATGATGCCTGGCAGAATTTCGATATAATCCGGCTGAACTTGATTGATCAATTTGATATTGTGTTCAAGTGCATGGCTGTCCAGCAAGAATAAGCGTTGAATGGTCATCAAGTTATTTTTTTTCGCCAAAGAAATCACATTGCTCCGAGTTGAAACAATGCCTGCCGGTTTTACTTCCCGGATCAAATATTCAAATCCATAAGCATCTGTTTTCAACCCTTGGATTAAATCTACATGGAGAATCACTTTTTTGTTTGCTTTTTTTGCTGCTTGCACCAATTGCTTCAGCTGGGCAAGACGGACTTCCAGAAAAATAATGTATTCATGATCACTCTTCAACAAGCGTTCAAATTCCTTCATATTCCTTAGAACCGGTAGAACACCGTGTAATTCGTTCATTGAACTGCCTCCTATGTAACTAGTTATCTTTCATGATAACAAGATTTCATCCACTTAGCCGTGAAATAGGCTTTGAGGAACCTGTCCCTTTCAAAAACACATCGAATGTAAATGAATTCCCTTTTCAAACCACCCATAATCTATCTTTTCTGAAAATAGAGGATTATAATAAAGGAAAGAATAGGAGGTGCCACCGTGGCTGTTGAGATGGAAAGAAAGCTGGTTCAATGGCGTGATCAAGGTTTGCTGGATCAGGAAACTGTAGACAAGATCATCGCTTATGAAACAAAGCTTCCACAGAAAAGACCGCTGCCATTATTGATGATTATTGGCTTGATTTTCTTTTCTTTGGCAGTGTTCAGTTTTATCGCAGCAAACTGGGGAGCTATACCTGATCTCTTGAAAGTATCATTGGTTGTCCTGCTGATGTGGATTTTTTACGGGATTTCATACGCATCTGTAAAACGGAAATTCGGTCATCCGGACATCTTCAGAATCCTGGGATTGGCTATGTTCGGAGCAAGTATCGTCATAACCGCTCAAACGTTCCACTTCCCGGTTTCAGGAACCACGTTATCGTGGGCGATTTTCATCGCCGGTTTGCTTCACTTCTTTAAATGGAACAACATCGCCTATGCTGTGATTGCATTCATCTTTGGCGTATCCATCCTTACTTCCTCGCTGCCAGGCATAAGTTGGATGGAGTGGGCCTTGTTCATTGCCGTCGCGCTGGCATGGTTTCACTTCAGCAAAGAACAGTTGCCCGCTGCTTTCAGTTGGATCCTGCTGTTCGGCTCAGGCTTCTTGCTTTGGGATCTTGTCGAATACAAGAGTTCGCTATGGCCGATCTGGACCCTATTTGCACTGGTTCCACTGATGCTGGTTGCCTCAAAAGAAAAAGCGCGCACCATTCAACCGCTTTATCTATTGTTTGGAGGGGCCGCCCTCATTGTTTATCTTGCAGTACGGGGTGAAACGGATATGACGCTGGTCGACTTGAATTGGACTGAATCCACCTTGCTGGCTGTGGCAGGCTTGGCGGTTGGTGTGCTCGCTTACTTCCGGTTCAAACCGCTGATGTGGCTTTCCATCCTTGGCTTGACTGGCCTGCTGCTGTTTGACGAAACTGCCATCGGCTTTGCCATTGTTGCCGAATTGTCCATCCTCGCGTATTTGATTCTCGCGCAGCGCCAAAACAAGCCTTTGACTCCCGGATTGGTGTATTTTATCATCATCCAATTTGTCATTTACGTGGTATACGCCTGGGAGCGTCTCGACATGTCCCTCTTCTTCTTGATCGGCGCGTTGCTGCTGTTCGCATTATCAGGTATCGCCTGGTGGTTTAATCGTCGGAAAGAAGGTGTGAAGTCATGAAATACTGGTTCATTCCGATTGCCCAAACCTTGTTTGTCTCCCTACTGGTCCTGAGCTTTTACGCAGTCTCCTGGTTCGGGGATGAATATTTGCTGCGAGCCGAACCGTTTGATCCGTTTGATCCGATCTACGGGGAATACGTCATGCTGCAGTATCCGGATCTCGAAGCCCCTTCCTCACTAAGCGAAGGCACCATCTACTTTACTTTGCGGGAAGGTTCAGATGGTTATGCAGTGATCGACCGAATTGAAAACGAGCCTTTCTTTGGCTCCATCAGTGGATACATGTGGGATGACCGGATCTCCGCACCACAACTTGAACAATTTTACGTTGAGCAGGGACTTGGACCTGGCCTCGAAGAAGCCAGAGACCTTCAAGTCACCTTGGAAGTAGCTCCTTGGGGCAGCATACGACCGAAAAGCCTTGAGATTCGAGACGAATAAAAAACATCCAGCCCGAAGATTGCACCTTCGGACTGGATGTTTTCATTTGGTGAAAGCTAACTAGAAAAACACAATCTCTAATGATCGATTTCACACACCTTGAACTCTTTATTGAATCAACTCATTTTATCTTCAGACATCTTTTGGATCGATTTCCCCCAACCAGTGTAAAAGGGAATGTGGATGCTCACATGAAGACAGTTGGCTAAGGAGTTTACGTCTCCAGGCTTTACCAGAAATCCATTTCCACCATGTTTGATGACTTTGGATACATTGCCGACATCTGTCGAAATTACGGGTATTCCATAACTTAAAGCCTCCAATACTGACTTCGGGAGGTTTTCTTCATAGTGGGCTGTCATTACGAACAAATCCGCTCCTTTGAAGAGCTCCTTCTTTTTATCTTTGGTCACTGGCCCATGAAAATGATAGGATTCATCCAAACTATGCGCAGAGACCAGCTCTTTGGAAAGTTCCAGCAACACTCCATCTCCTGCAACTTGAAATTTGATCTGTTTGTTTTGTTTAGCCGCTTCCTGAATGACCGGCAGCGAAGCCTCAATCAAATCCAATATACCGCTCCTATCTATCACTGCATTGAAGAACAGTATATTGAATTCAGGCTTAACGGTGGGAAGTTTTTTCAATTTCACCTCTGAAAATTCTTTATCAGCACTTGTTTCCAAAGTCATATCATTCACTAATTTTCTCCAGGAGTTATCTTCAGAGGTTACTCTTTCTACATCCTTCAGCATTTCTATTAACCGCTTTTTCGTTTTCAAGGACGATGCGAGATAGGACTTTTTAAAGTGTGGAACATAATTATGGATAACCACTTTTTTATGAAAAACCCTGGAAATCTTATAGATGACATATTTCCTCATAAAACTTCTCTTGTCTGCCATGTGCAAATGAATGATTTGAGGGTTTCTGTATATAAAGTGAACCATTATTTTGATTAGACTTTGAATGTAGAAGACCAAATCAGATGCTGCACGACCGTTTGAGCGGGTCGGAATATAAGTGACTTGAAACTCTCCAAAAAAATCCTGCTCCATAAATGAAGCGATAAAAGAGTTCACCTCGCCCTCCCTTTCTCTTACGGGTCCGACCATTAAAATGTTAATCGGTTTTTTCAAAGTCATCACAAACTTCCTGAATATTTTTCCTGGCTGTGAAAACTATTGTTCAGTAAGCGTCCTTGGAACCGAAGAGCACAAAAACCGTTTTAACAATCAGTTTCATATCCAAAAGGGTGTTTCGGTTTTCAATATATTTTAAATCCAGCTCCACCCAATCGTTGAATCCGATATTGCT
>DATHVY010000245.1:0-3159 GCA_035461045.1 Planococcus sp. (in: firmicutes) | reverse complement strand
TATCTACGATTTTACACCGATTCAATTTCCGGCTGATGCACAGGATTCGGAATGGAAAACCACGCACTTCGATTTCCATTCCATTCATGATAACCTCTTGAAACTTGATATCCTGGGACACGACGATCCGACCGTGATCCGCATGCTTCAGGATTTATCCGGAATTGATCCGAAGACCATTCCTACCGATGATCCGGAAGTGATGAAGATTTTCGCAGGACCGGAGTCTTTGGGTGTCACACCGGAGCAGATCGGCTGCAAGACGGGGACACTTGGCATCCCGGAATTTGGAACCCGTTTTGTGCGGCAAATGCTGGAAGAGACAAAGCCAAACACGTTCTCGGAACTGGTCCAGATTTCCGGTCTTTCCCACGGAACGGACGTATGGCTGAGCAATGCCCAGGAACTGATCAAGAATGGAACGTGCCAGCTGTCTGACGTTATCGGCTGTCGTGATGATATTATGGTCTACTTGATTTATCAGGGGCTGGAGTCTTCGATGGCGTTTAAGATCATGGAAGCTGTAAGAAAAGGGAAAGGATTGACACCTGAATTCGAAGCCGCAATGAAACAAGAAGGCGTGCCGAACTGGTATATTGAGTCGTGCAAGAAAATCAAGTACATGTTCCCGAAAGCCCATGCGGCAGCTTATGTGTTGATGGCAGTGCGGATCGCTTATTTCAAAGTGCATTTTCCAGTGCTGTATTATGCAGCGTACTTCACCGTTCGGGCGGAAGATTTTGATGTAAATGCAATGGCGAAAGGGTCTCACTCGATACGCGCCAAAATCGACGAAATCAATGCCAAAGGGCTGGAAGCTTCCACGAAAGAGAAGAACTTGCTGACGGTTATGGAATTGACATTGGAAATGTGTGAACGGGGCTTTGCTTTCCAGAAAGTGGATTTGTATAAATCATCTGCGGATGAGTTTCTTATAGAAGGAAATACATTAATTCCTCCGTTCAACGCAATACCTGGCCTTGGAACAAACGCTGCAAAATCCATTGTCAGTGCACGCGAACAAGGCAGTTTCCTTTCCAAGGAAGACCTCCAGCAGCGTGGCCGTGTCTCGAAGACCATCATCGAGTATATGGATGACCACGGCTGCCTCGAAGGAATGCCTGATGCAAACCAGCTGTCTCTTTTCTAGCGGTTTGCAATGCGCTACGCAGCGTGGTATTATTGTAGTAACATTTACTGATAGCTCTGTCGCAGAAGAGTGGGTTCTCCCGCTCTTTTCTGTTTGTTATGGCATAAAGTGGAACTTCACTTATCTGGAGTTTACCTTATTTTCCAGTGAGTGTGAGTGGGACCCATCGAACTTCAGCAGCCATTCCTTAATCAGCTATTGTAAAAGGAAGAGTTGATGGCGGTTGAAGCGGGATAAAATTGGCGGGAGGCTTGTATGAGCAAAATTACTGAACAAATCGAGCAGATAGTTACACCCATCACCGAAGAACTTCATTTGGAGCTTGTCGATGTGGAATTTGTAAAAGAGGGACGCAGCTGGTTTTTGCGTGTTTATGTTGACAATCCAGCATCACCGATTGATATTGAACAGTGTGCAATTGTCAGCGAGAAGCTAAGTGAGATCTTGGATGAACTGGATCCTATTGAACAGAATTATTTTCTTGAAGTATCTTCCCCTGGCGCAGAGCGTCCATTGAAGAAAGATAAAGACTTTGAGAATGCTGTCGGTAAATTCATTTACATTAAAACATACGAACCTGTTGAAGATGCTAAAGAGTTTGAAGGATATTTAACGTCGTATGATGATGAAAAAGTGGAAATAGAAATTAAAATCAAAACTCGCAGAAAAAAGCTTGTGATCGAACGGAAGAAAATTGCTGTAATCCGTCTGGCTATTGATTTCTCTGTGAAGCCTGATTGAAGAACTTGGGAGTGGATAAAAAAATGGGCAGTGAGTTATTGGATGCATTGACTGCATTGGAAAAACAAAAAGGGATTTCCCGTGAAGTCTTGATTGAAGCAATTGAAGCGGCATTGGTGACAGCGTACAAACGCAACTTCAATCAGGCACAAAATGTGCGGATTGACCTGAACTTGGATACTGGCACAATGTTGGTTTATTCGCGTAAAGATGTTGTTGAGGAAATGGAAGATGAGCGCCTGCAAATTTCTTTGGAAGATGCAAAAGCGATCAATCCTGTTTATGAACTTGGCGATATTGTAGAAGAAGAAGTCACACCGCGTAACTTTGGACGAATTGCTGCACAAACGGCTAAGCAAGTTGTTACTCAGCGTGTTCGCGAAGCGGAGCGGGGTCTGGTATTTGAAGAATTCGTCGACCGTGCCGATGATATAGTGAACGGCATCGTGGAACGTCTGGACGCTCGCAATCTTTATGTGGGCCTTGGGAAAGTGGAGGCGGTTCTGCCTCAAACTGAGCAAATGCCAAATGAGAGCTATCAGCCACACGATCGCATTAAAGTTTATATTACTAAAGTCGAACGCACGACCAGAGGGCCACAAGTGTTTGTTTCTCGGACCCATCCAGGATTATTGCGTCGCCTATTTGAAAACGAAGTGCCTGAAATTTATGACGGAATCGTTGAAATTAAATCAATCGCCCGTGAAGCGGGAGACCGCTCGAAGATTTCTGTTCATGCGCACCGCGATGATATTGATCCTGTCGGCTCATGTGTTGGCGCAAAAGGCGCACGTGTTCAGACCATCGTCAATGAACTCAGCGGGGAAAAAATCGATATCGTTGAATGGTCCGAAGAACCGGTCATTTTTGTAGCGAATGCGTTAAGCCCTTCTAAAGTGCTGGACGTCCAAGTGAACGAAGATGATAAATCGACTACGGTTGTTGTGCCGGATTATCAATTATCCTTGGCAATCGGCAAGCGGGGGCAAAACGCCAGACTGGCCGCTAAACTGACAGGCTGGAAAATCGATATTAAAAGTGAAACGGATGCGCGGGAATTAGGCATTTATCCAAATCCGAATGCAGATATCGAATTAACGGAGTCCGGTGAAGAGTCTGATGACTTCGATTTCTACGGTGAAAAAGAATAACAGGAAAAGGTGATGTATGTTGGCTTTGCAAAAGAAAATTCCATTGCGGAAATGTGTAGCTACAGGCGAAATGCATCCTAAAAAAGAAATGATCCGAGTGGTTCGCTCAAAAGAAGG
>DATHVY010000244.1:0-1529 GCA_035461045.1 Planococcus sp. (in: firmicutes) | reverse complement strand
TGTATGGTTCTATCAGTTTTGTCGGGTTTATATTTTGCTTAGGTCTGTGTGATTGACCTTCAGTCTCTATTGTAACGAAAAGGGGGGAGCGGGTCACGATATATTATCAGAATTGTGTGGAAGTTGTGGCGGTGACAGTCATCCACACAACTTCCATGCAATTTCAAAACTGGCGATGGGGGATCTGATTACGGTATAGTAATGAGCATACATAAGATTCAGTCATCTCAGAAGAAACAGAAAAAAGGACTACAGGAGGATACATAATGATCAATTTTCCAAAACCGACAGTGGAGCAATTTTTCCGTACATATACGATTTCTGATTTTGCGGTGAGCTGCGATGAGAAACGTCTGATTTTCAGTTCGAATTTGAACGGCAATGTGAATTTATGGGCGATGGATTTGCCGTCAGGGTTCCCTTATTTATTCGCGCAGCGTGACGAGTCCGTCAGTTTCATCAAGGCCGACCTGGAAAACCGCTATGTATTGGCTGGTTTTGATAAGGACGGCGACGAGAACCATCAGATCTACGCTTTGCCTTATGAAGGCGGGCTGCCGCAGCCGCTTGTAACGGGTGAGCCGGATGAGAAATATTTCTTCGCGCACCTCAGTGAAGACGGCAATCGCCTATACTACATGACATCCAACGGCAATCCGACCTACCTGAACACGCATGTGCGCAATCTGGAAGATGGCTCAGACACGCTGCTTCTTGAAGGGGAGGGAGGCGCGACACAACTTTCGGCGGTATCGGACAATGAAAGAGCGTTCGTTTATTCGCGCGCCTTCGCCAACACTTACGTAACGTCATTTGTGAAACTTGGCGACGAAATCCATAACCTGACACCGGATGCGGCAAAAGTGCATATTGCGTCTTCGCCGGTGTTTACGGATGACAACACGATTTATTTCGTGACCAATTACGACAGCGAATACAATTATGTAGCGAAATTTGATATCGGAACGAAACAATTTTCACGGGTTCTTGAAATTGACAATGAAAGCGTGGAAAGCTTGAAATGGAATAAGGAAAGCGCAACTTTCTATGTGGCAACTGAAAAAGGTGTTTCTGATTCGCTTTACCGGTTCGATTTGAAGACTGAGAATCCGGAAAAGCTGGATGCGCCAGTCGACATTATTGATAAGATCCAGGTGACGAAGTCAGGATCGCTGTATCTACTCGGCAAGAGCGCAACTGTTCCCCACAATATTTTTTGTTTGGAAAACGGTGGGGAATGGACGCAATTAACGAAGAATAACGTGTTGGGCTTGGAATCAAAAGACATGGTGGAGCCTGACGTCGTAACGTATAAATCATTTGACGGTATGGAAATCGAGGCTTTATTGTTCCGGGCGAAGCCGGAAAACGACAACGGCCATACGATTTTCTGGCCGCACGGCGGGCCCCAGGCGGCGGAGCGCAAAAGTTTCCGCTCGATGTTCCAATGCTTCCTGAACCGCGGCTATTCCATATTTGCACCGAATTTCCGCGGCAGCTCGGGCTACGGTGCGTCATTCGTCAAATTG
>DATHVY010000243.1:0-4012 GCA_035461045.1 Planococcus sp. (in: firmicutes) | reverse complement strand
AAGCAATAGCTTTATTTAATGGATATGTGTGTATAACTTTTTCTAGTTTTCGATGCCCGTCAGAGCTACCCGGGCATCTCTGCTTTTCGGAGCTGTGCGGCTGAAAACATGCCGCTTCGCCATACCGTCTTACGCCTTTCGGAGCTGTGCGGCCGTTTCCGCTCCTCTTAATACGTCGTCAGTTTGAAAATGGTCTGGAATCCGTAAATGCCGCGCTGGAAAAAGTTCATCGTGTTCTGGTACTCATCCGCATGCAATGTATACAAGGCATCTTCATTGTCCCAAAGCCGATTGAAATAATCATTCACTTCGCCGGCCAGTTCACTGTCAAGCGGGGCCAGGATCCGTAAATTATTTTCCAGATTGTAATTGTTCAACGCGCGGTCTGTGAAGTTCGTCGCGCCAGCGGAAATAATCATTTCGTCATCGCTTTCAATCATGATGGTTTTCGCATGGAATTGCTCGAACGTGGTATTGTACCAGCGAATCTCCATCTGGTTTTCATCGCTGTCATTTCTCATTTCATGCACCACCGGCCGATTCGGCAAGCCGGTTTTTTCATTGCCGAACGCGTTTTCGTTCGGATCCAAAATCATCCGCACTTCCACACCACGGTTTGCCGCGTCAATCAATTCATTGACCACATCCCGCTCCGACAAATAAAACATCGCGAGCCAAATGCGATCCCCTTCCTGCGTGTTTGCGATATCTTCCAGCAAAGCCTTGAAAATCGCACCTTCTGTCAGATATTGCGCCTGGTAAGGACCCTCCTCTTCGCCTTCTTCTACTCGGGGAAATTCGGGCCCTCCGGAATAAAGCGAAACCGCTTCTTCCGCTTCCAGCATGTCATTGATGATCGGCCCACTTACTTTAAACGCCATATTGTTATGGAACCCACTTTCGTTATGCGGATTCGCAGACGTCACCAAAGCCTCTCCATCCGAGATGATGACTTTTCGATGATTGGCTTTAATATTCGCCAGTTCCAGATAGGAAGGCAAAGACATATCCGGTGCATCTTCGGCGATCCCATTAGGCAGCCAGGTCCGCCCATCATTGGCAAACCACTGGAAAAAGATCCGGTAAAGCCCTGAGTAAAGCGGCGTGGAGTCCCGCAAAGGGTCAAGTTCCGTATAAACCATTTCAACGCCGGCATCCTCCAATTGCTCCAACTCATCTGTTAGGTAAGAGTCATACCCGGTATTCAGACGGTCCGTTATAAAATAAATCGGGAAGTCAGGGTCTTCCTCTTTTTTTGCTACGAGCCGTTCAGTCAACGTTTGGGCGATTTCAGGAAAATCCTTATCCTCTGATATGTAGCTGTTAAACAAGAAAAAGTCCAACACGATAAAATCATCTGCTTGTTCGATCATGCTGTAGACTTCTTCGAATATGACCAATTCATGCTCCAGGCCAGTTCCCTCTTGATCTTGCGCGAAAGAAAGGTCATACAAAAACTCGATGTTATCGAGGTTGTGCATGCCTCCTTCATATGCGATCCCCTCAGGAAGCGGCTTATACGTATGATAAACAATCACCGTTATGTATAGCAGGCCAAACACGCCTGCCAACAGCGCGAGCGCACGCCTTCGTTTGCTGTAATCTTTCACATTCTTTTTCATTTTCTTCCCCCTATCCTGACTATAAACTTACAGCGAACCGGACCACTTTCTGATCGTCACTATTTTCATGTTCCCTCTTACCGGGCTCCTATAACCTATAAGCCAATTGAGAGAATTAACAAAAAGAACTTCCTCGAATCCTTCGGGGAAGTCCATTTTTTAATAGGTAGTCAGTTTGAAAATTTTCTGGAACCCGTAGATGCCGCGCTGCCAAAAAGTGAATGTATCCTGATAAACTTCCGTATCCAGGGTATAGAGCGCATCTTCGTTATTCCAAATACGATCGAAATACTCATCCATCTCACTGACCAATTCACTGTCGTTCGGTGCAACAATCCGGATATTGCTTTCGACATTGTAGTTTTTGAAAGCACGCTCGGTGAAATTGGTGGAACCACTTGAAATGTAGCTTTCTTCATCAGTTTTTATCATGATCGTTTTGGCGTGGTATTGGCCGACCACGGCATTGTACCAGCGGACGCCAATTTGATCGTCGGTTTCTGCAAGCATCTCGTGGACCGCGGGGCGGTTCGGCAGGCCTGTTTTCTCGTTCCCGAATGCATTTTCATTCGGATCAAGTACCATTCTTACCTCTACTCCACGGTTGACTGCATCTGTCAGTGCCTCGACTGCATCTCCTTCTGAAATGTAGAACATTCCGATATGGATGCTGTCACCTTCTTCCGTTTTTTCGATGTCCGAAAGCAGCGTATCAAGAACTTTCTTTTCTGTCACGTATTGGACCTGATAATCCCCTTGCTGTTCTTCGGCTTCTACTCGCGGAAAGTCCGGGCCTCCGGAAAATCTTGATACGGCTTCTTCCGCTTCCAAAAGATCATTTAACACCGGACCGCTTACTTTAAATGCGATGTTGGCATGCAACCCACTGGCATTATGGGGGTTGGCGGAACTGATTATCGCCTCTTTTTCCGAAATGATCACTTTGCGATGATTCGCTTTGATGTTCATCATTTTCAGATAGGATGAAACGGTCAGGTCAGGCGCATCACTTGCCATGGCATTTGGCACCCAGCCCCTTCCGCCTGCATCAAACCATTGGAAAACCACTCGGTAAAGACCCGAATACAAAGGAGTTGAATCGCGCAGTTTGTCCAAATCCGTTACAATCACTTCGACGCCTTCGTTCTCCAGCGTGCCAAGCAGCTGGCTTTCATATGAACCATATCCAAAATTTAATGGATCCGTTATGAAATAAATCGGAAAGTCAGGGTCTTCTTCTTTTTTTGCCAATAAATTATCGGTTAATGTTTCCGCAACTGCAGGAAAATCTATCTCTTCATCTGCATAATTATCAAAAAGAAACAAATCAAGGACGATAAATTCCTCTGCTTCATCAATCAAGCTGTATATTTCATCAAATATGCGTAATTCATGTGTCAGGCCTGTCCCTTCCTGATCTTGCGCAAAAGACAGGTCATAAATCATTTCCACATTTTCCACCTGGTGAAGATCTCCCGCGTATTCAAGGCCTTCCGGCAAGGGTTTAATCGTATGCCAAATAATGACCCCGATATACATCAACGCAAGTACCCCAATACTAGCCATAATAATTCTCTTGCGTTTACCCCAGTCGCCAACTTTTTTTCTCATCTTGACATCCCCCCACCTATACTAATAGTACTTCACATAATGAAAAATTTCTTTTAATTTTTTCTATTCTTTCTAAGAAAGTCCAAGATCATAATTTATCCTCAAAAAGGTGTGCCGGATTCAATCCCGGCACACCTTTTAAATCATTAAAAACGAATATAGTTCATTCTATTAAGCAAGCATGACATATTCACGCGTCTGAACATCTTCCAGTAATAAATCTTTCAGCCTTTGCTTGCCTCGGAATAAACGTGACTTTACAGTACCGATAGAAACCTTCATCGTTTCAGCGATTTCAATAAGAGACAATTGATGAACATAAAAATAGACGATTGTCGCACGGTAAATCGTATCCAGCTCGGAAATCTTGTGGCGCAGCAGCGCGGAAACGTCCTGCTGTTCCAGGATTTCTTCAGTAGCTTTGTCGTCTGATGCGATCAAGTCCAGCAATGAAATATCCAACCCTTCCGGCTGATACATCATGTGTTTGCTGCGTCTCGTATTCTTGCGGTAACGATCACGGAACGTGTTCATACAAATTGTAGTCAACCATGCTTTCACATGATCCACATCCTTGATGGATGATTCATATCTGACGACTTTCAGCCAAACCTCCTGCATTAAATCTTCCGCTTCCGCTTTATTGCGCGTCAACTTCAAGCATAGATGATAAATATAACGATGATACTCTGTATAAAGTTGTTCCATGATCGTTCCTCCGTCCGTTTTCCTCTGCTTGCTTATGACCTTATATTGACAGAAGAAAATCTTTCACTCTA
>DATHVY010000242.1:0-20147 GCA_035461045.1 Planococcus sp. (in: firmicutes) | reverse complement strand
AGCAATATATTCAATATGGTCCTTTTAGCTGTATCTGATCCCGTTTATACTTCAGGCACCATTATTTCTGCGGTTTCAGGATCCCATATGATCATCGCAGTCGGGGTGCTCGTCATGATGCTTTTGGTATTGTCTTCTCTTTTCAGAAAGAAGACCGTATCAACTATTTCATACGCCATTCCATCAGCAATTGTGATCGTTGTCTATTTCATCGCATCCTATGTGAACTTCACTTACTAAGAAAAGAGCGAAACCGCTCTTTTTTTGTGCTATGATTTGAAAATAAACTAAATTTTTCGAGAAATGAGGCTGATTTGATGACGGACAAACTTTTTGCACAATTGGATGCCGGATACGACGAAATGGTGGAAATCCGCCGCCATCTCCATATGCACCCTGAGCCATCTTTCAAAGAAACGAAAACAGCGGAATTCATACGCAATTATTATGAAAAACTTGGCGTACAGGTCAAACACGGCGTCGGTGGCAACGGCGTCGTTGCGACAATCCACGGAGCCAAACCTGGCAAGACGGTTGCGTTGCGCGCTGATTTTGATGCCTTGCCCATCCAGGACCAAAAAGACGACGTTCCATATAAATCCACTGTTCCCGGCGTCATGCATGCCTGTGGCCATGACGGCCATACTGCCACATTGCTTGTTTTAGCCAAAGCCTTGTACACGCTACGTTCAGAGTTGGCCGGCACTTATATACTCATCCACCAACACGCTGAAGAATTGTTGCCCGGCGGCGCAATATCCATGATCGAAGATGGGGTTTTGGAAGGCGTGGACGTGATCTTCGGAACTCATCTATGGTCTCAGACCCCATATGGCCAAGTGGACTGCCGGGTAGGCCCCATCATGGCTGCTCCCGACAGTTTTGAATTGAAAATCCAAGGGCGTGGCGGCCACGGAGCCAGCCCGCATGAAACCAAAGATGCGGTCGTCATCGGCTCGCAGCTTGTCACGAACCTGCAGCAGCTCGTCTCAAGAAGAGTGAACCCACTGGAATCAGCGGTGCTTTCGATAGGATCTTTTATCGCGGACAACCCATTTAATATCATTGCCGATCAAGCCGTGCTGCGCGGAACTGTCCGGACCTTCGATGAAGGGGTCCGAACGGACATGGAAACCGAAATGAAGCGAGTAATCGAAGGAACCAGCATCGCAAATGATACCAGCTATGACTTCACCTATGTGCGCGGCTATCCACCGGTCGTCAACCATGAAGCCGAAGCAGTTTACTTGGCGGAAATTGCTGAAACTGTGCCTGGTGTCAACAAAGTCCATGATTGCCCACCCCAAATGGGCGGAGAAGATTTCGCTTACTATCTGGAAAAAGTTCCTGGCGCGTTTTTCTTTACAGGTGCCAAGCCGGACGGAACGGCGTATCCTCACCATCACCCAAAATTCGACTTCAAAGAAGAAGCCATGTTGATTGCAGCCAAAACCCTCGGTTCCGCTGCAGTCAATGTGCATAAATAGATAAAAGCAATGCCCCTGCACACTTCGTGCAGGGGCATTGCTTTTACTTTTTAACTCTCGATAAAGTTATGAGGGAAACGATTAAAACGACTGCAAATAACAGCAGCGCCGTACTGGGATTCCCCATGACAAGCAATACTGCGGCAACGAGTGCCGCCTGCACCGTCTGTACAATTAAAATCAGTTTTCTTACCGCTCGTCCCCTGCTGAATTCCGTCAGCGGAAACAAGTGGTCCATTCGGAAATGCTGGGTTTGATTCAACCCTTGCCAGATTTGGATAGCCGTCGCAAAAGCTAGCGCTGCAGCGAATATCGCAGCGGCAATCGGGAACGGAATCAGCCAGGCGGCTATCATGCTGATCACGGTCAAACGCAGCCACAAATAAAACAATTCATCAGACCGGATGAACGTTCTCCAAACTAAAAAAAGATGTGCATTCTGAGGACCTTGTCGAACAAACCGGTAAACCCAGTTCATCCAATTTCTCGCTTTGATTTTCCCTTTTAAATGGGGAACATCTGTGAAATAATTCGCAAATTGATAAAAGCGCAGCATGCGATTTTCCTCGAGCGATATAAAGTGCTCGTAAGCAAAAGGCCTGCTTGCCATGTTCCGCTTCACCCAAGTGCCATAGACCAAGATTGCCGCCAATACGAATGCAGCAAAAATCCATTGTTCTTCAATGAACAGCAGAACAAACCCAAAAACTCCTGCAAAGCGGCCAAGCCTGTCCGCCCATACTAAGCGCCCGCTCTTCCATCGTCTAAAAGAGAATTCGGACTGGACATTCCACCACTTCAGCACGAGAACCAGCAGTGGAAACAGAACCAAATAGGCAGTCCCCAAACCATAAACCGCATTCACCATCGGCAAAGAAACGATAAACACCAGCACCGGCAAATAAAGCTGAGACGCGAAAGTCCAACGCAATGCCGGTTTCAGAAAACCATCCAGTTTGCTTTCCATTGGGAGAAAATAAACCGAATCCGCTTCTTTCATTAAAGTAGATGGTGGACTGAACGCCAGCAGCAATGCAAAAATGCCCGCCATCAGCAATGCCCCCGGAAAATCAGCAGGAACGGCCTGAAGCCATTCGCTGTATGCATACCCTGCAGCTCCAAGCGCGAAAAGCAAGACCACTGCAATATGTCCGGTAAAGATATACTTCAAGTAGTTTTGGACTTCCACCATATATTTCTGATGCCTTTTGGACCAAACTTCATGCAAGCTCTTCATTGGCTTCATCCTCAGTCATCGCGATATAAAGATCATCCAGTGCCGCACCCGGCATATTGAAAGCTTCTCTTAAATCATCCATCGTTCCGCTCGCCCGGATTTTGCCGTTATGCAGCAGAATGATCCGGTCGCAATAACGCTCGGCTGTGGACAGAATATGGGTTGACATCAAAACAGAAGCGCCACTCTTTTTCTTTTCTTCCATTTGGTCAAGCAATGATTTGATACCAAGCGGATCCAATCCGACAAACGGCTCGTCGATGATGTACAGTGGCGGATCAACCAGAAAAGCGCTCATGATCATCACTGTTTGCCGCATGCCTTTTGAGAAATGCGCAGGAAACCACCTCAGCCTCTTCTCCATCCGAAACTCCTTCAACAATTCTGCAGAACGGACTTCAAAAACTTCTGATTCTATATTGTAAGCCATTGCCGTCAGTTCAAGATGCTCACGCAGTGTTAGTTCCTCGTACAAAACCGGTGTTTCCGGGATATATGAAAATGACGAACGATATCCGTCCATATCTTCAGCAAAAGCTTTGCCATTCAACCGGATTTCCCCGGATTTCGGTTCCATCAATCCGATAATATGTTTGATCGTCGTACTTTTACCGGCTCCGTTCAAGCCGATCAAACCGACAAGCTCTCCTTTGCCAATTGAAAATGTGACATCCTTCAGGACGGGCTTTCGGGTATATCCTCCTGTCAAGGATTGAACTTCTAACACGGTCACTTTCAACACCTCTTTCCTATTCGTTATTGTATCAAAACTTTCTGTTCATTTCTTTCATGATATGTAAATATGGTAAACTGTTTGAAAAGGGAGGATGATGAAATTGACAAATTGTATTTTTTGCAAAATCATTGCAGGCGATATTCCAAGCGTGAAGATCTATGAAGATGAGCATGTGTATGCATTCATGGATATTATGCCTTTGACCAAAGGCCATACCTTGCTCATTCCGAAAACCCATCGGGAGTTTGTTTATGACCTGACCGCCGAAGAATCCGCTAACCTATTTCGTGTAGCTCCCAGAATCGCTGCTGCGATCAAAGAGACATTTGAACCGGAGGGCATGAATCTGCTTAACAATAACGGTGCTAAAGCTGGCCAAAGCGTTTTCCATTTTCACCTGCACTTTATCCCCCGCTATGGTCCTTCTGACGGCATAGGCCTGAAATGGATGACCAAAGAAAAAGAGTTCACTTCTGAGAAGATCCAAGAACTTGCAGAACAAGTAAAAGAAAAGCTGGCTTAAAACCTTGATTTAACCCTTGATAACAAGTAGAATCAGAATATGTTTTTCGCCACCGGTCATGAGGACACGCTGGGAGAAACCAAAATAGCTATGAGCTGAGGAGAGATGAGAAATGAACACGAAGAATCTTGTATTAATGGCCATGTTGGTCAGTGTCGGTGCTGTATTGTATGTGGTGATTCCGGGGATTAACGGAGGCATGAAACCTGATTTCATGTTGACGATGATGTTTATCGGCATCCTGCTGTTTCCAAACGTAAAATCAGTGTTTTTGCTGGCAGTGACAACCGGTGTTTTATCGGGACTGTTTTCAACTTTTCCGGGAGGGTTCTTCCCGAACATCATTGATAAATTCATCACCGCTTTTGTTTTCTTTGCAGTTGTGGCACTTCTGCGGAAATTCGTTTCTAAATTGCCTGTCGCCATTGCATTATGTGCAGGCGGCACCATGCTGTCCGGAGCTATTTTCCTGTCAGCCGCCATTTTCGTTATTGGAGCGGAAATTCCGTTCGGTTTATTGTACGGAACGGTCGTTTTGCCTGCTGTGTTGATGAACGTCATTGCTTTTTCCATCATTTTTCCAATTGTGGTCAATTTGACAAAGCGTTCCAACTTTCAAACTGCGCTTACACCAGCCGCCTGAATCGAAGCTTTTCTTCGTTAAAATCGAAGAAAAGCTTTTTTTCATTGAATACTCGTTCAGAATTATGTTTTAATTAAATGAAATAAAGGAAAAGAAGGATAGATATGAAAGGGGCGCTTGACTGATGAGAGCATCAACATTTTTTATAGGACTTGCAACAGGGTTAGCAGCTGGAGCTGTAGCCACATTGTTTTCTACTCCACAATCCGGAAAAGAACTTCGTACATCGGTGAAAACCGCTTCCACTGATTGGAAAGAAAAACTGAATGATGTGAAAGATAAAGCGAATGACTTGAAAGAGTCGATCAACACGTTGACGTTAGAAGCAAAAGAACAGTTGCCTGAAACTGTTGACGGACTAAAGAAATCTTTGGAGAAATGGCAGGAGGAAACGGCACCTGCGCAAGAGCATCTGCAACTTGAAATCCTGGCTATTCAAAACTCCATGGAAGCACTTGAGAAAGCCATCAGCAAAAATAAGAAAAAAGATAAAAACAAACAGGATGACCAAGACATCACCAACAATACCGAGAATAAGAATATTACCGACGCTTCGAAATACGATAAATAATAAAACTGCCTCCGGGCAGTTTTTTTGTTGGGCAAAAAAACTATCAGCTCCCTGCTTCAGGAACTTTACTATGCAGATTTTCCTATGAAATCTTTATTTCTTTAATTTTTTTACTATTCTCACTTTAATATCTTTTGTTTTATTGCTATAATAAAGAAAATAATTTATCGGGGAAAGTTGGTGCTTATATGACGGAAAGAGAATACACGATGAAAGAAGCGATGCTGTTCAGCCAGCGAATCGGACAATTATCAAAAGCATTATGGAAAGCAGTGGAAAAAGATTGGCAGATGTGGATAAAACCCTATGACCTGAATATCAATGAACACCACATTTTGTGGATCTCCTATCATTTGCGGGGGGCTTCCATTTCCGATGTGGCTAAGTTCGGAGTTATGCATGTTTCAACTGCCTTCAATTTCTCCAAGAAGTTGGAAGAACGTGAACTGTTGTCTTTTTCCAAACGTGACACCGATAAACGCAATACATATGTAGAATTGACGGAAAAAGGCGAACTGATGATGCAGGAGATGATTGAAAACTATCACAATACTCCCCATCATGTTATCGAGAGCTCCCTTCCATTAAAAAACCTTTACGGCAAGTTCCCGGAATTTCTTGATGTGATGGCGGTCATCCGTAATATTTATGGTGATGATTTCATGGAAATTTTCGAAGCTTCTTTTAAAAATATCGAAGAAAAATTCAATGAAGAAAACCATATTTACGAAGCTAAACCTGAAGAGGAAAAAGTTTAACTTCTTTTCTTCTTGTTTTGGGTTGCTTTTACAGGTAAATCGTCGTAGAGTATGTATCGACTCATAAGAGCAATTTACTTATAGGAGATGCACGCTATGCATTGCTGGAAAACCATCAACGTAAAAAAACAATATGGCTTTGACCGTTTATTCACCCTATCCATGCTTACCGGATTTGGAGTTTTCATGGTCTTTTATATTGTCATCGGCATTTTCTTCTCTGCTGATTTATCCGATCAATATTTTTTGGCTTTTATTTTATCCGTTATCGCAATTTATCCGATTCATAAATTCTGCCACTTTTTTCCTTTGCTCAAGAGTCGGCAGTGCGTTCGGCTTGTGATCAAGAAACGTTTCGGCTTTCTGCCGCTTATTTCTTTGCGCGTCAATGAGCCAGTGCCTAAAATGCAATTTATCCTTTCGCTAATCACGCCTTTCATTCTGATCAACAGCCTGATTTTGCTCTTGGCTTTATCATTTCCGACGTTCAGCCATTATTTCGCCATGCTGTTTGCTTATCATGTCGGACTGTGTTTGACCGATTTGATTTATATGAAAAACTTGGCAAGATCGCCGAAAGACGCGTTAATTGAAGAAACCGAAAATGGATTTGAAATTCTTCTTCCGGAACCGACTGTCTAATACTGCAATTTCTCACCCATTTTGTTATACTAGTAGCTAATGTTGGAGGGGAGGAAATTCATGATAGTCGGCATCGTAATTGTGTTCTCAGTGCTTTACCTGTTCCAGATCAATCGAATGACCTATGCACTGGTCACCACTCGGGAAATCCCAGAAGAAAACCATCAAAAAATATTTCGCACAATTAACATATTGATTTTAATCCTATTGGTTTCATTATACGTAGGCGTAGAATTTAATCCGTAAGTTCATTTGCCGCATAGGCAAGTGAACTTTTTTCTTGAAACTTTTTGAGTTTTCAAACGTCTATGGTATAGTAACTACTGCATCCAGATAGAAAGAAAGTTGGGGGAATCATAATGAAAAAGTCAGTATTAAGCTTTTCACTTGCAGCATCCGTACTCGTTTTGGGGGCATGCAGCGATGAATCAGCTGACAGTGAAGTAATTGTAAGTTCAGATGCTGGAGATATCACAAAAGACGAATTATATGAAGAAATGAAATCGTCCATCGGTGACCAGGCCATCCAGATTATGATGATTGAAAAAGTCCTAAGTGAGAACTATGAAGTAACGGATGAGGAAGTCAATGAAGAGTATGAATCCAGTCAAGAACAAATGGGTGAAAACTTCGATGATTTCTTAGCCAGTAACAATCAGACGGAAGAAAGTTATAAAAAAGTCATTCGCCTGAATTTATTACAGGAACGCGCGTTGACTGATGGTGTTGAAGTAACTGATGAAGAAATTGAAGCACAATATGAGCGTGCAGGTACAGAACTGAATGCACGACACATTTTAGTGGACGATGAAGAAACGGCAGCAAACCTTCGTGAAGAGTTGGACGGCGGAGCTGACTTTGCAGAATTAGCCGAAGAACATTCAAACGATCCCGGCTCTGCAGTAAATGGCGGAGATCTTGACTGGTTCAGCGCAGGCATGATGGTACCGGAATTTGAAGAAGTCGCTTTTTCAATGGAAACAGATGAAATCAGCGAGCCTGTTCAATCCGAATTCGGCTTCCACATCATTCAGGTGATGGACAAACGTGAGATTGAGGGTCAGCCATCTTTGGAAGACCAGCGCGAATCCATCCGTTCTGACATTGCTATGACAAAAGCGGATCAAGCGGCATTAATGCCAAGAATCGCTGGCATGCTGGAAGAAGCAAATGTAGACATTAAAGACGAGGACCTCGAAGGCGCACTTGATGAAATCTTGAACGCCGGCGAAGAGCCTGCAGAATAAAGCAATCCCGGACGATTTCCATCGTCCGGGATTTTTTTGATTTAATAGTTCGATCCGCTGGTTGGATTGGATCGACATTTATTATCATGAAGATTTTCGCTTTTCGAGTGAAATTTGGCTGAACGATCATAAATCTCCCTGAGCGATCATAAAAAAATTTGAGCGCTCATAAAATCGGCTGAACGATCACAAAATCTCCTGAGCGATCATAAAATTTTTTGAACGCTCATAAGCCGTGAAATCCTGACCTATTCAATCTTTGAATAAGAAAATTACGCCCCTTTCCCCCCTTTTCAAAAGCCATTCGCCCGCGAATGGCTTCCTTCAACAAAATAAGGAACTTTTCGCGGGCGAAAAGTCTCCTTTTGGAAGTTCTTGGCGTTGTCGTGGATGGGAGCGACACTGCTGATCTTGAAAATTGTCCTTGTTCGAGCGAAAGTTTCAAAAAGCACGAATTTCTCTACCAGCAGGTTTGTCGCGTTCATGAATAGCATTATGCTATATGGTTGAGAGTTGGAAAACTACACCTCTCCTAATTCCACCCCTTCCCACCAAATCTTATACGTGCATGGTGTCCCAGGGTAGCTGACTAAAGCCATTAGCCGCGAAGCGGATGAGAAAAGCACTTTTCGAATCCACTCCACGCCACCATCAGTAGGCTGGGCGTCCATTCGACAACCCCTCTCCATAAGTCACGATTGTATAAACACCTTGAACGCGGGGGATGGCACATCAATTTTACATACATTCTCTTATTCTCATAAAAAAGACCCCTCACTTGTTGGATCAAGTGAAGGGTCTTTCCGATTAGATTGTCGGTTTATAGAACGAACGATTGTCCATTGGAAACATGCGCTCCGTGTATTCGCCTGGTTTGGTTTTTTCGAGTGCGCGGTCGAGCATCATCATTTTCGCGTCGATGTTGTCGATGTAGTGGAGAATTTCCGCTTCTTTGATCAACGGCTTTTTCGGGCTGCCCCATTCTTCCTTGCCGTGATGCGAAAGAATCATATGTTGCAGCAGCAGCACTTCTTCTCCTTTGATCTCGAGTTCGTCCGCAGCCTTGGAAACTTCGGTCACCATAATGGAGATGTGTCCCAAAAGGTTTCCTTCCACTGTATAAGTGGTCGCAATCGGACCTGACAATTCAAAGACTTTGCCGACGTCATGCAAAATAATTCCC
Source organism: Planococcus sp. (in: firmicutes) (assembly GCA_035461045.1). Lineage (GTDB taxonomy): Bacteria > Bacillota > Bacilli > Bacillales_A > Planococcaceae > Planococcus. The sequence continues at coordinate 11,120 of DATHVY010000242.1, read as the reverse complement.
GCATAAAGCAGATCCTTGTCCAATGTCGGGTAGATCTCACAGACTGCTTTCCCAAGTCTCAGCATCGATACAATATGATCGGCCAAGCCGGACACATAATCATGGTGGTTTCGTGTCGCGGCTGGGTAGGTCAGAATCTGTTGCTGGTACTTTTTCAGTACATGGCGGGTAATTCGCTGAATTTGCGGATTTTTCATTTCAAACAAATACTGCAGCACTTCTTCCAGCAGTTCCTCTTTGCTGCTTGAGGATGCTGGCATCAAATCTGCGAGCGATTGATTTTCTTCCGGCTTGGCCGGACGGATGCTTTTGATGCGAAGCTGATTTTTCCCTCGGTAATTATGGATTTCGCCCCCAACGCGGACAATCGTCTCAGCCGCGAACAAAGATTCGTGTTCGTCTTTTGTATCCCACAGCTTTGCTTCGATATCCCCGCTTTTATCCTGTAAAACAAGTGACATAAAGGGATTGCCGGTGGTAGTGACTCCTTTAGTCGATTGCTTGATCAATAGAAACAGATCAACCGTCTCCCCTACCTCGCGCTGTGTGATTCCTTTAGTCATGTATGAACACTCCTTCCGATATTGGCCACTTCAATGACATCCGCTTCTGGCAGTGCCTTCTGCAGCGTTTTATGGCAAGTAAAATAGATGAACTGATGATTGCTTTGCAGCTCTGTTAGTAAGTTTATCATTTGCTGAAGCCTGCGGGTATCAAAATGAACAAAAGGGTCATCCATAATGATTGGAAACGGATGCCGATCTTTCATATAAACGGCGAGAGACAGGCGAAGGGCTAGGTAAGCCTGTTCTTTTGTCGCCTGGCTGAGTTCCGATATGTGAAAGCGCAGACCGTCACTTCGCACCGCTTCAAAGAAGCCCGCGGGGTTCATATTTAAATCCGTATAAGCTCCTGACGTTAAACGTTCAAAAAATTGACGCGCTTCAGTAATGACAGCAGGAAGCTGTTTTTCTTTCAGTTCTTCCATCGTCTGCCTAATGGCTTCTGTGATCGCTTTATTAACGGACCATTGACGGGCCAAATCTGCGAAATGAGCTTTCTTTGCTTCAAATAACTGCTGTTTTTCTTCATAACTGTCGTCGGTCACAAGGAATTTTAATTCCTGTTGTTTATCCGCCAATTCATTCAACAATTCATTTCGTTCATTTCGATACTTTAATAGAGCGTTTTCCCGATCCGAAATATACGTTTCTGTTGTGGTAGAGTCGCATCCTTCCGGCACCTTCTGTTCGCCTAATGCCGCGAGCTGTGTCTGTACCGGTTTCAGCTCGGCCCAAACCTCTTCCCGCCTCTGCCACTGATCACACAGTTGGTAGAACTGTTCAAGATTATGGGCACCTGCATTGTTCATCAATTCAACCTGCTCTCTATTGAGTTGATTTAACAGGGCGTCTGCCTGTTGGCATTCCTCGCGATAGTCATTTCTTTTCTTTTCAAGAGCCTCTGCTTCGGCTAAAAGTTGTTGCCGCGAATGGAATTCGAGTCGCAAAGCCGGAAACAATTCATCAGCTGAAAGGTCCCTTCCACAAATTTCCGATGCCTCGTGTACAGTTTTGGCCATGTGCGATTCCATCTGCATCATGCTTTCATTCGCAAGAGCAACTTTGGACTGGATTGACTGGATCTCTCGTAATTTTTCAAATAAGTCAAGGACGGTTGTTCTGCTTGAACCCGTGTCCAGCCCCAGTTGTCCTAAGAATTGTTCATACGCCTGTTTAGCCGGTTGGTCTCCATTTTTCGAGCGTAAGCGGCTGATTGTTTGTTCCAAAGAAACAACTTCCTGCAACTTTGTTTGACGAACGCTGTCGCTGTCTTTCACTTTGCGTGCCAGCTCTTCCATTTCATGTTCTCGACCACGGAACTCGGCCACCAGCTTTTCGTAATCAGCAGGCATACCCGCCTTGAAGGAGCTTTTCCGCAGCAGCCACCCCCCGCTGAGCGCAATCAGAAAGGAAAGAACTGCAAAAGCGTAATTCGCTTGTATCAGACCGAATAACAGTCCAGCTCCTCCAAGCCCCAACAGGACAAAAGCCATCAGCTTTGGATTTACCGGTCCTTGGATCCCTTGCAACGCTTTGGCCTCCGTCAGTTTCCCGGAAATTTGCGGCCACTTCTTTGCCAGTTCCTGTTCTTTGAGCGAAGGGCCGTGTGTTTCCAAATATTGAAGTTCCCTTTCAGTTTCTTCAAGTTTTTGGTGACTTTCAGTTAAATTCCGATTTCGGAATCTCGCTTCTTCTTCTTCAATATCCACTTTTTGAATGAAATGAATCAGCCGCTCTTCTTTATTCAATGAGACATCACTTTTTATGACGCTATCTTCATCCATCCCAACGAGTTTCAATAAGCGCATTTTTTCATCAATCAGTTTGGCTAGTTCTTCTTGCTTGAGCCTATAAGCTGACCGCAGTTGATGCCACTCCGTCTCACGGCTTAACAATGCCGCAATAGGAGCTGGATCAGCCACGTCTTTGCCGCTTCCTTTAAGCCCTTCCATCTGCAGGTGCCAATGTTCATGTTTTGCGGCCGCTTCAGACAGACGGTCGGCCAGCCTGTCCATTCTTCTTCTGCCGTCTACCGGAAAGCTCTCCATTGCCAAGTCTTCAAGCTCCCGCTCCAGCTGCTTTTGCTGCTCAATGAGCGGTGCGGCCTGCATCCATTTCTCTGCCGCTTTTAGTTCCACATTGGAACGTCTCTCCGATTCATCCAATTTTTCAAGATTTGCCTTAATCTCTTGGATGCGCTGCTGATTCGGAAGGTAGCGCTCAGACCGGTTTCGGAAATCTTTCAGTTCCTCATCCAATTCCCGCAGTTCTTCTATCAGTTTATTGATGGCCGGGTTGCGGCCAGTTTTTTTAAACTGCGTGCCCATCTCTTTCTGCAATGCGCTTTCCATTTGGGCGATGGCATCGACGCCAACTGTTCCAGATGCAAGGAGCGTGCGGCTCAGCTCTTCTTCGGTCATCCGTTCCAACCCTTGCAGTTCATGAACCGAGAATGAGAACACGGCTTCAAACGACTGTCGATCATAATTCCGCAGAAGCCCTCTGAGCTCTTCCTCAGACCCTCTGCTGCCGTCTTCAAAAAAGACCGTGACTTCTCCAGCGGATTTTCCTTTGACGCGCTCGATAATCACGGTGCAGTCTTTCTCGTCTTTCAAATGGATTTGGCCGCCGTATTTCCCGCCCATTTTCGGCTCGTATCGCCGCAACGTCTGGTTGCGCGATGGAAAGCCGAAAAGAATTTGAATGATAAACTGTTGAATTGTCGTCTTGCCGGATTCGTTCTCCCCGAAAAAAACGGTTAAATTCCCTGTGAGATCAATGGTCAAATTTTCATGTTTGCCAAAGCCGTATATAATCAGTTTCTCTATTTTCATGCCATTACTCCTTTGTCCGCATGCCACGACGAATTTTGTCAGCAGAGATTTCAAGTAGTTCATTCGTGGATTCTTCCGTCAATTTAGGGAGAAACCGGCTTCCTTTCGGATGTCTGTATAAATCCTTCAATACCTTTTTCCACTCGGCCGCGTCCCACTCTTCCATCTGCTGAATGATTTTTTCACCCAGAGGGGACATCTCGCCTTCCAACAGCGTATGCTGGAAACTGATCCTATTGATCCACAGGAACCCGGAATTCGTTGCCACCGCTTCCCGGAGCGCTTCAAGAAGCTCTTCTTCCGAAACTTCTTTCAGCAGTTCCACAGAACCTTCGTCTAAATCGAAAAAGTGCACATCAAGTATGGCTGAGCCATACTGAGTAGCCATGCCTGCTGCTGCCTCTTTGCATAGATCCAGTAATTCGTTCATATGCATCAATCCTGCGCAGCTGATGTCCATCCGGTCAAAATGAATGGAAGAGACCGGTATAAAATTCAATTCAGCATTACCTTGGGACAAGGTAATATCATAAAAACCCTTTTCTCCCGGCTCATTCCGGTGCCGCCCCTGGATATTCCCGGGGTAGACAATTGGCGGATCCTGATGGAGTTCCTGCCTGGTGTGAATATGGCCGAGTGCCCAATAATCATAATTCTTGCTCAACAGCTGCTGCTTCGTGAATGGGGCGTAAACCGCATGTGCCGACTCCCCCTCCATGCTGCCGTGCAGCATGCCGATATGAAATGTGCCTTCATCGTCAGCTTCAGGATATCCGCTGATCATAGGTTCCCGAATATGACGTTCTCCGTAGCTGAATCCGGTGATCAATACTTCGGCAGAATCCGTCGTCAGCGAAGCTTGGGAAACGTTATCTGTAAAAATATGCACGTTTTCCGGCAGTTCAAAACGCGTCCAGCTGCCGCCAAGGTGGTCGTGGTTTCCATAGCTGATAAACACCGGGATTTTTACCCGGTCAAGTTTTTCCATGCCTTGCTGAAACCGGTACTGCGCTTTGAGATTGCGGTCTTCCCCGTCGTAGATATCCCCTGCGATCAAGATGAAATCAGGACGCGTTTGCATTGCGTATTCAATCAACCGATCAAACGCCTCCAATGTGCTGTTTTTAAGCAGATTCAAATGTTCTTTCTGTAAGTCTGTCATACCTGTAAAAGGACTGCCCAAGTGAAGGTCAGCCGTGTGGATGAAACGAATTTGCTTCATTATTACTTCTCCTTTTCACCCGAATATTTGTTCTTATTTTACCATGGCGGAACACGAAAAAAAACTGTTTGACGGCAATCAGCCCCAAACAGTTCCAGTTTCATCTCCTGTTGCCTAATTGAATCGCTTTTCGTATATCCTTCAACGACTGGGAAGACCCGTACATCAAGACTCCCCCTCTATAAACGCGTGCACCAAACCATCCGAGAACTCCGATAGTTGCCAGCATGATGGCAATCGACAGCAACGGCTCCCATAGCGGAAGGTCGAGCATGCCCACTCGCAAAAACATGACGAGCGGTGCAAAAAACGGAATGTACGAAGCCACTGTGACAAATGTCGCCTGCGGCATTGAAATACCGGAGAACGCAATAAAAGAAGAAATGATGATCAGGAGCATCATCGGCAGCATCAATTGCTGCACATCTTCTGTCCTGCTGACGAGAGAACCCAATAGGGCTGCCAGCACAGCATATAAAAAATAACCCAACAGGAAAAACAAAATTGCAAACAGGAACGTGCTGATCTTTACTTCCGAAAAGCCGAAGACGCTGAAAAACCCTTGCGTCATATCCGTTCCCGACGTCGTAATGGCCAAATAACCGGAAAGTCCGAAAATCATCATCTGAAGAATGCCCAGTGTCCCGATGCCTGCGATTTTCGCAAACATATGCTTGACCGGAGAAACACTGGAAATCAATATTTCCATAACCCGGGAAGACTTTTCATTGGCGACTTCCATGGCAATCATATTCGGATAATAAATCACCGCAACGTAAATGAGAAGAATCAATATGTATACAAGTCCTCTAGCTTGGCTCAGCTCCTCCTCAGTTTTTAATGATTCAGAAACCGATTCACGCTGAAAGTCTGCCGGCGCAAACAAGCTGGCTGCCTCTCCCGCTTCCAGTCCCAATTCTCCTGCAGCTTGGCTTGTCTGCATGGCATTGACCGCATTTTCTATTTCCTGGACACTGCCGAACTCACTGGCAGAATCAGAGACATAACGTACGACAATCGGATTTTCCGGCTCCAACACCAGATAGGATTCTACTGTTCCTTCAGAAATCCCCTGCCTTAACTCTTCTTCGGAAAGATCGGTCGGCATGGCCTGTATGGTTCCGCTTTCCTCGAGTTGCACTTGAAGTTGACCCGTCAACTCTTCAGATTCGCTTAAGACATGCAGCACCTGCCCTTCACCGTCATCTCCTTGAAATGCTCCGATGATGTTAGGCAAATTGGCCATGAGAAAAAAACCTGCTGCCACAATGATGGTTGTAATGATAAACGATTTTGTTCTCGCTTTTGTTAAAAATGCCTGTTTGAAAATAATCCAGAAGCTATTCATATTTCTTTCCCACCTTTGCTATGAATATTTCTTCCAAAGAGGGTTCTTCAATTGAAAAATATCTAATCGGACCAAGCTTCTGGGATTCAGTTAAAATCAGCTGCGCAGTTGATTCTTCCGTAATGCGGAACACCGCTCCATCGTGAGTTTTTGTGAAGGTCACAACCCCCGGCAACTTCTGGACCAGACTCAGGTCGCTATCCGTTTTCACCCGGACATTTTGCTCACCAAAAGATCGTTTCACTGCCCGGATGGATCCTCCTATCACCACTTTCCCGTGATCGAGGATGGTCATATCATCACACAATTCTTCTACGTGATCCATGCGATGGCTGGAGAACACAATGGTCGCTCCCTGCTTCTGGAAATCCAATATCGCCTCTTTCAACATCCCGACATTGACAGGATCCAGTCCACTGAAAGGCTCATCCAGAATCAATAAGGAAGGTTGATGTAAAAGTGAAGCGATCAACTGAATTTTTTGCTGGTTTCCTTTTGATAGTTCTTCCACTTTTTTTGATGCATAATGTGGCACTTGAAAACGCGCAAGCCACTTTCTCGCTTCCTGTTTAGCATTCGCAGCTTTCATTCCCCGCAGTTGCGCGAGATAAATCAGCTGCTCTTCCACTTTCATTTTCGGATACAAACCGCGTTCTTCGGGCAAATAGCCAATTTCCGGACTTGTTGCGTATGTAATCGGTTTGCCATTCCAACGGATCGATCCGTTTGTCGGGTCCAATAGCCCGAGAATCATCCGGAAAGTGGTGGTCTTGCCAGCTCCATTCGCTCCAAGAAATCCGTGCATCTGTCCCTCTTCAATCGTTAGTGATAACTCATCCACCGCAGTAAAATCACCGAACTTCTTCGTTGCACTTTCTACAATCAATGACATTTCATCTACCGCCTTTCCACTTTAAACTTACGATTACATTGACAAAATGTTTCAAAATCGGGGGACTTTTTTGTGTATGTTCTATATACTTAAACTGAATAACGATTCAGAAAGGATTGTGATCGATTATGAGAACATATAAATTGACCGCCTTTGAGCAAACAGGCAAACTGATCACGGAAGAAACTTTTACAGCCAACAATGATGCAGAAGCAAAAGAAAAAGGCCAGGCACTTCTTGAAGAAAAAGATCTTTTAGAAAAGACTCATCGTCTTGCTTCTCCAGCAGGAAAGTTATTGCTTTTTCATTCATGACCATACAAAAAGCATGGCATATGTGCCATGCTTTTTTTTTATCCTTTGAAATTCGGTTTGCGCTTTTCTACAAATGCCTGGATGCCTTCCAGGTGATCCGCGGATTTCCGCATTTTTGATTGCGCCTCCGCTTCCATTTGCAGCACAGTCTCCAATTCACCCAGCTTCAAGGAATGCAGGATGTTTTTTGACTCCAGCTTTGCCCGCAGCGGCGATCGCAACAAGTCACTGACATAGGCCTCCGCATGTTCGAAAGCTTTTCCTTCAGCTGTGACTTCATCCACCAACCCTTTGGCCAGTGCATCGTGCGCTTTCAATACCTGACCAGACCAGATCAGCTGTTTCGCTTTCGGGACTCCGACACGCTCTTTCATAAAGAAATGCCCTCCCCCGTCAGGTACAAGACCAATGCCGATGAAGTTCATCGCCAGCTTGCTGCTTTCTTCTGTGATGATATGATCGCAAGCAAGTGCCATACTGAAGCCAAGACCTGCAGAAGCCCCATGAATCGCGGCAACCGTAATTTGCGGCAGCGTATAAAGCGACATCGCCAGACGGCTGACATCTTTCATCACTTCATCGATGTCCATCGGATTGTCCGGGTCCATCATTTCTTTGATATCCCCGCCCGCTGAAAACGCTCTTCCTTCGCCGCTGATGATTAAGACTTGGATGGAATGGTCCTGCTGCAGCGCTTCAAAACAATCCGCAAGTTCCTCCATCATTTTGCCGTTCATTGCATTCATCGAGTTTGGACGATTCAGCTTTAAGAGCCCGACCCGACCTTCTTTTGTCAGTGCTAGCGTTTCAAACATAAAAAAGACACCCTCCCAGTAAAAATGAATTGTGATTCATCTTTACTAGTTCGGTGCCTTCCTGATAAAACCCTTTATTTAATTCAAAATTACATGCTTTCGTATAAAGACTGAACCGGCTTGATCAATACACGATTGATTTCTTCGATCATCTGGCTCAAGCCCATTTCAGCTTCAAGCATAGCTAGGATCTTCGGATTCTCTTGAGCAGCCTGTGCAGTTGTCTGCGCGTTCATCATTTCCTCTTCGGAAATCTCTTCGCCTTGTGCTTGTTTCTGCTGAAGCGTGATTTGAAGATCGCGGAAGCTTTTGAACAATTCGTTTGCTTCGTTGTCAGCGGTCACCTCGGCAACTGCTTTCTCTAATTTTGCAAATTCCTCTGTGCTGCGGAACGTGCCTTCCAATTTGTTAATGTCGTCATAAATGTTAACTGTCATCATACATTCTCCTCTACAATAAATTCAGTGCTGTGACAAGCAACCCTTGGATGATTCCAATCAATCCACCAAGAAATGCGCCCAGTACCGTGATCATCTTAAACTCTTTCCGCGAGATGCCCAGAACCAACTCTTCCATACGGCTCAGCGGCAAAGAATCGACTTGCTCTTTCACCATGCCTTCGATATTGATCTTTTGCATAGTCTCTTCCAATTTCAGCTCTCCTTGCTGGAATATATAATCCGTTACAAGGGGAGTAAAGTTTTCACCTGTCCATTCTAACCCTCTTGGCCAAGTCTCTGCAAGCGAAGCGTTTAAACGGTTGTGAATATCGGCTTTTTCTCGCACGTATTCTTTAACTGAAGCCAAAGCCGGTTCGAAATCGAACTCTTTCAACAGCTCGTCAGCTTCCCGCTCTTGAAGCTTCTCCCATTCTTTGTAAGCAAGCGCAATGACAAGGTCAAATGTCTTTTGGGAATTCAGGAATTTGATGACTTCCGTCTGGATCCGGTCCACTAGCGCATTCGATTCCCCCATCAGGGAATGAAGCATGTTGCCGAAGCGTCCGCGTGATACAAAAAATTCATCCAGCAGCACTTTGATCGAGCGCCTGCCTTCCGCTGAACTGAAATAATCGCTCGCTCTTTCAATTCCATAGGCGGCTGCGTGGACCACTTTAATATCCGCTTCCTGTTTCCAGTTGTCGGGCAGCAGATCGCCTAAAGTCTTGCCTTTAATCCGGGAGCGGATGGAACTGTATTGCAAGTCGACCAGTTCATCCAATTTCTTTTCTACCTTAAAGCCAAAATCGTCCTGCCCGGCCGTTGCGAGCCAGTCCCTGAAACTTCTGTCGGAACCGAAAACATATTTTTGCAGCTGCTTTTGAATCCAATTTTCCGTTTTCTGATGCATTTCTTCATTGAGAAACCTTCTCTTGAATGATTCCGGTGTCAGCAGATGCTCGACGATTGTGCTGCCTAGCTGGCTGGCTAGCTCATCACGCCTTTTCGGAATGACCCCCGGAGTAAAAGGCAACCGCCAAGTTCCTACGTATATCGGTTTATATGGCCGAAAAAGCATCTTGATCGCAATCAGGTTGGTGATTCCCCCGATTAGGGAACCGATAACCGCCATGAATAATAGAATCCATATTATATCCAAAATCGTCACTCTCTTCTTTTTTACTTTGTCATTGCAGAAAACTCCATCTATAATGGAGGTAATCGCTAAAGGAGGATTCATATGCTGCAGCATTTCAAATTTAAACCGATGTTCGATAATAACCAATTGCCCGGCTGGACCATATCTTTCTTCTATAAGAACGAAAGGATCAGCGGAGAATATCACCCGGATGGAACAATCGCCTGGATTACCAAAGCGCCGGACAACGAACACGAAGTAAAAAAAATGATCCATGAGCTGATGCTCTTTCACGTATACGATTAAAGCGCTGGGAAGTTCCAGCGCTTTTTTTCATCCGTCTATTCATTATAGGCAAGCTGCATGCAATTTAAAAGGAATAGCAATTAAGGGAATCGAGTAGACGATATTCCTTAAAACAGCTTCATAAAAAAATGTCCGCTACCCGACGTGGGCTTTGGACATTCCTGATTGAATTTGATACATCTGATAATATTGGCCATGCAGCTTCATCAGCTCTTCATGAGAACCGGATTCTGCTATTCTTCCGTGGTCCAGCACCAGGATACGGTCGGCGTTTTTGATTGTGGATAATCGGTGCGCGATGATAAATGTCGTTCTGCCTTTTTTCAGAACTTCCATCGCATGCTGGATGATTTCTTCCGTTTCAGTATCGATATTTGAAGTGGCTTCGTCCAGAATCAAGATCGCCGGATCGAATGCCAATGCACGCGCAAACGAAATTATCTGCCGTTGCCCGGATGACAGGGTGCTGCCTTTTTCGACCACTGGTTCATCCAGGCCGCCGGGAAGGTGTTTCAATACCCGCTCCCCGCCGACTTCGGCCAATGCCTCTTCCACTCTTTTTCTTGTAATCCGCTTGTCTCCGAGCGTAACGTTCGACTCGATGGTCCCCGTAAAGAGGTACGGGTCTTGAAGAACGATGCCCATATGCTCCCTGGCGGATTGCCGGGACATAGCGTTGATATTCTGTCCGTCAATTGTGATTGCGCCTTTCGATACATCATAGAAGCGGAACAAAAGGTTCATGACCGAGCTTTTTCCGGACCCTGTGTGGCCAACCAACGCAACCGTTTCGCCTTGCTTCGCTTCAAAGGAAATATCCTTCAGCACATACTCTTCTTCTTTATAAGCAAACCAAACTTGATCGAAGCGGACATTGCCGCGGTATCGGTCCAGTTTTGTATCATCGACCTCTTCACCTTGCCGGTCCAGCAATCGGAAAACCCGTTCTGCTGCAACCAACGCCTGCTCTAGCTTGGCAAACTGGTTGACGATCCCGCTGATCGGATTGAACAGCCGGATGATGTAATCCACAAATGCATAGAGCACGCCGACTGTTACGACTTCGTTGCCGGACATCGAAGCACTCCCGAAATACCAGATGAATAGGATGAAGATGATGGAACGCATAATGCCCACCATATTATGGGAAGCCGCAGCTTCCAAGATCAACAATTTTTGCTGAAAGCGGAAATGCTTGTTGTTCATTTCTTCAAATTCATTTTTCATTTGCTTTTCACGACGAAACGC
>DATHVY010000241.1:0-6884 GCA_035461045.1 Planococcus sp. (in: firmicutes) | reverse complement strand
TTTCGGCCCGATTCCTGGCAATTTCATAAAACTTTCCATTAACTTAGAGATTGGTTCAGGGTAGTGCATCTCGTTTACCTCCTAGAACATGCCTGGAAGATTTAATCCTTTAGTGAATTTCCCCATTGTGGAATTCGCATGCTCTTCTGCTTTTTTAAACGCTTCGTTTGTAGCAACAATCAATAGGTCCTGCAGCATTTCTACATCTTCCGGATCTACTACTGAAGGGTCCATTGCGATATCCAATACTTCTTTATGGCCAGAAACCGTGACTTTGACCATTCCACCGCCGGCAGATCCTTCAAATTTCAATGTGCCAAGTTCTTCTTGAGCCTCAGCCATCTGTTTTTGCATTTTTTGCATTTGCTTCATCATGCCTTGCATATTTCCTCCACCGCGCATAATAATTTCCTCCTTGGATTCTCACATTTAATCTTCGTGAATTTCAACAAAATCTTTTCCGAAGAGCCGTTCCGCTTCCGCAATGAACGGATCTTCTTCTTGAGCATTGCCATCTGAAGAGAATGGATTCTCTTCGGCAGGCTCGGACTGCTTTTCTTCCGCACCGGATTTTAATCCTTTAGTCTTGATGAAATCTTCGCGGATCTTCAACCATTGCGCATCCGGAACAAATACTGGCGAATAGGATTTCCCAGCATATTGCATGAGCAGCTGGCTGAACTCCACCGCGAAAGTCTGGTTGTCCGAAGCCATTTGACAATGAATATCATACTTGAATTTTAACACAAATGCATCACTTGATGCTGCAACCGGCTCCGCGTCGTTCAATAAAGCGGCATGCGACTTCTGCAGTTGTCCCAGCACCGTCGCCCAATTCGTTTTGATTGCCTGAATATCAGGTTTCGTGGCATTTCTCAATACCTCTTGGATTCTCCCTACCGGAATTTTATATCCATTCTGAGATTTCGGACGCCGCTTTTGCTCAGCAGGCGCGGCAGATGGAGTAGCGGCCGCTCCATTTTTCAGCTGCTGCTGCAATTCCCGGACCAACATTTCCAATTGGGCAACTTTGGACTCCAGTTCAGGCGAAACGGCAGTTGCTGAAGTTTGCATCGGTGTATCCGCCTGTACCATTTTCAGCAAAGCGGTTTCCATATAGATCTTGGTATGGTTGGAAAAACGCATTTCTTGCTGAGTTTTCGTCAGAATTTCGATCCACGCATACAAGGTGGAAGAGTCGAAGCGGCCTGCGAGATCTTCAAAGCGATCTTCATGACTAGCCAACTCCAACATATCGTGCAGTTCGGGGGCCGTCTGGATCAATAGCAAGTCACGGAAGAATGTAATAAAATCCTCAACCAGCCGAACCGGATCTTTTCCGTCACGTACCAACTGTTCCAGTAAAGTCAGTGAACGTCCGATGTCTTTGGCCAAGAGGGCTTCCGCCAGATCATAAAACATGTCCTGGCTGATGGAACCGGTAACAAGCAGCGCATCTTCAACAGTCATTTCATCTCCACTGAAAGAAACAACTTGATCTAGCATACTGAGTGCATCTCGCATGCCCCCAGCTGCTGCTTGGGCGATGATTTTGAGAACCTGCTCGTTATAAGGAATTTCAGCATCCGTCAATACTTCAACCATCCGTTGCACAATATCGGTTTGTGTCAGCCGCTTAAAATCGAAGCGCTGGCAGCGTGAGATGATTGTCAGGGGAAGCTTGTGGGGTTCTGTTGTCGCCAGGATGAAAACCACATGTTCAGGCGGTTCTTCCAATGTTTTCAGCAGCGCATTGAATGCACTGTTGGATAACATATGAACTTCATCAATAATGTAAATTTTAAACCGGGAGTTCGCCGGAGAAAAACGGACCTTCTCGATGATTTCACGCATTTCTTCCACTCTCGAATTGGAAGCAGCGTCAAATTCAATGACATCGGTATTGGATCCTTCATTGATGCTTTTGCAGGATGCACAATCATTGCACGGCTCTGCCGCCATAGGTGCTTTTTCGCAATTGAGAGCTTTGGCAAAAATTTTGGCCGCGCTTGTTTTTCCTGTTCCGCGTGGTCCCGAGAACAAATAAGCATGTGTGGTCTTATTGTAGAGGAGAGCATTTTGAAGGGTTTGTTTAACGTGGGTTTGACCCGTCATTTCAGAAAAGGACTGCGGTCTGTAAACTCGGTAAAAAGCTTGATACGCCAACTCGATTCTCTCCTTTTGAAAAAGTTTTTCGTCCTTAGATTATAGCATACTCACTGAGCTATCCTTTGTAATTTCATTAGGTTGAATAGTCCTGTTTTCTCAACACAAAGAAAAAACCCGCCCACTTTAAAAGCGGACAGGTTCGAGTTTGAAAATTAAAGCCGTGCACCTTTCTTCGACTGCTGCACACAAGCGTTACCCATGTCGTTGGCTCGATCTAGGCGACCCCGCGGCACATGGAAAGTTCCACTTAATGCTGCTTCCTTCCGGACCTGACATGGTTCATGGGTTCCCATTGCGCAGGACCCAGATGTCAACACTACGTGCATGAGGCAGACCTTGCATACAAACAGCCTCAGAAAGGAATTCAGTCCTGCTGGAGCGGGTTGCAGGTTACAGGGCACCGCTACCTCCCCACCTAGCACGGCATTTATTAGTATAACGATTTTCTGAATAAAAATCAAATCGGAAAGGAGATTAACCTTAATGATTTTGTTTTTTGCTTTTTATATAGAAGGAAAATAAAAAAGGCAACCCGCCAAACTGCTAAAAGCAGCGTTGGCAGATTGCCTAAGATTTCATATTACTGGTTGATTCTAACATCTTTCAACTGGTAGATACCAGAAGTGTCAATGCTGAATCCAGTTACGTCATCAGAGATACCGTTTAAGTATTCTGTGTGAAGTAAGAATGCCATAGGAGCATCATCTGTCAGAAGTTGAGCTACTTCAGCGTAGATCTCTTCACGGACAGCTGGATCTGCTTCACGACGACCTTCATCAAGAAGAGCATCTACTTCAGGGTTTTCGTAGAATGAACGGTTACCTGGGTTACCTTTTTGTGATGAATGGAACAGTGCATACATACCATAGTCAGCGTCACCAGTCGGGTTAGACCAGCCTAGTACGAACATATCATGCTCACCAGCTGCTGTTTGGTCAAGGTACGTACCAAATTCCATTACTTCGATAGAAACTTCAATGTTCAATTCAGCAAGAGCTTCTTGAACCAGCACTGCGATCGATTGACGTTGCGGGTTATCGTTCGTCCAGATAGAAGTTGAGAACCCTTCTTCCATGCCTGCTTCTTCAAGAAGAGCACGCGCTTCGTCCATGTTGAATTCAACAGCATCGATATCTTCAGTATATCCGAAGATTCCTGGAGCCAACGGACCGATTGCAGGGATACCAAAGTCATCATAGATGCCTGTGATAATTGCTTCGCGATCGATTGCAAGAGAAATCGCCTGGCGAACTAATGGATCGTTGAATGGTTCTTTTTCTGTGTTAAAGCCTAGGTAAGCTAAGCTTGAAGATGCCGTCTGTAGAACAGATGCAACTCCAGAGTTGTTGATGCGTTCTACTTCGTTCGGTTGAACAGGGTCGATAATGTGAACGTTGCCTGTTTCAAGATCTGCTGCACGTACTTGTGAATCCGGTACTACGCGGAATGATACAGAGTCAACGTGAGCTCCTTCGCCCCAGTAGTCTTCGTTCTTCACAAGGCGGATCTCAGAACCGACATTCCAAGTATCAAATTTGAAGAAACCAGTTCCGACAGGCTCTTCAGAAATGACAGATCCTGGATCAGAACCGCCCTCAAGCGCTTCGTAGTCCGCTTCGATTGAAGCCGGAGAAATCATGCCGCCACCGTTGTGAGAAAGGTGAGCCAACAATGGTGCGAATGGATATTCAGTTGTGATGTTGACTTCGTAGTCGCCAACAACTTCAACTTCAGTGATCATTTCATATAAGAAGAAACGTGGTGAAGCAATCGCTTCGTCGCGGATGCGGTCAAGGTTCATCTTAACAACTTCAGCGTTGAATTCTTCGCCGTCATGGAACATGACGCCTTCACGCAATTGGAATGACCAAGTCGTTTCATCTACTTGCTCCCAAGATTCTGCAAGACCTTCAATGATTTCGTTGTTTTCATCACGGTTAACAAGTGTTTCATAAATGTTCGCTTGCACTACTGAAGATGGCACATCGTTCGATCCGTGTGGATCAAGTGAAGATGCATCAGATAGGACTGCAAGAGATAGATCTCCACCTTCTGCGCCTTCCCCGTTGTCTGTAGTAGCGTCTTCTTCTGAGTCTGTGTCCCCAGTAGTTGTATCATCGTCTCCCCCACCAGCACATGCTGCTAGGACCATAGCCAAAACTAAAACCATTAGTAATGACCAAAGTGCTTTTTTCGATAAAGCCATATTCATTTTCCCCCTATACTAAATTGTTTGAAGAATACTACTCTTGAACATAATATTCTGAAAATAATATAGCATAAAAACCCACCTCAATCAACAACCCTAAAAAAATAAATTATAGACATAGTGTTTTTTATCACAAACAACTATTTCAAAATATTATTCAATACTGTAAATAAAGCGTTTACATTATTTATACCTTGAATTAGTATAACATTACTTTTGTGACATTCCTGTAACTAATTATTTCACACCGCTTATTTTTATTACTCTCTATCATTTTTCAGCACTTTACAGTAAAATAACTAAAGTCTTACTATTTAGACTGTTAAATCTACCGAGAAAGGGTGCTTTTAATGAGTGAAGAAACAGTGAATTCCCCTGTCACTGCAAAGAAAATAAATCCTCGTCTTGAAAGCTATAAGCAATTCTGGCGGCGATTAGGAAAAAACAAAGCGGCTGTCACCGGTGGAGTTTTGATCGTATTAATTATCATCATGGCATTTTTAGGACCATGGATCATCACAACATTCACAGATTTCCGTCCCAACCAAACAGATTTAGTGAACAAACTTCAAGGCCCGTCAGCGGCACATTGGTTTGGCACAGACAGCTACGGCCGTGATATTTTCACAAGGGTCATATTCGGAACGAAGCTAACACTTTATGTAGGATTTTTCTCTGTCTTTATAGGAGGAGTTATCGGAGTCGTATTCGGAATTGTCTCCGGTTACTACGGTGGCCGCATCGATACAATCATCATGCGCCTTATGGATGTTCTTCTTGCTTTCCCTGGAATCTTGCTTGCTCTTGCAATTGTAGCGGTTCTTGGAGGCAGCTTGACTAACGTTATCATCGCCGTTGGTATTTTCTCGGTTCCTGCTTTTGCCCGGGTTGTCCGCGGCTCCACTTTATCCGTGCGTAAGTTAGAGTATATTGATGCTGTACGCGCACTTGGAGCATCCGATTTCAGAATTATTTTCAAACATATTTTACCGAACATCATGTCACCGATCATCGTCCAGGCTTCTCTTCGTATCGCTACTGCGATCCTGACAGGTGCAGGGCTTGCTTTCCTGGGATTGGGAGCGCAACCACCAGCGCCAGAATGGGGAGCGATGCTAAACGAAGGGCGACAGTATATGTTTGAAGCAGGACATGTTGCCTTATTCCCTGGATTGATGATTGTTCTCGTCGTACTAGCCTTTAACATCTTCGGCGACGGAGTACGCGATGCACTTGATCCAAAAATGAAAAACAACTAAGTGAGGTGCTAAACGTTGACTAAATATATTATTCGCCGTCTACTTCAGACAATTCCGGTTCTTCTTGGGGTAACGATCCTGGTGTTCTCGTTAATGCACCTTGTGCCCGGTGACCCTGCCCAAATCGTGGCGGGTGAAGGAGCTTCTGAACAAACAGTCGAAAACATCCGTGAACGGCTCGGCCTAAACGAACCTATTCCTGTTCAATATGCGACCTTCCTCGGGAACGCCCTTCAAGGCGACCTTGGTTCTTCCATACGTTCCGGTCGTCCGGTAATGGATGAAATCGGAGCCAGGTTCTGGGTGACCGTCGAACTCGCGTTTTATGCCACCATCGTGGCCGTCTTCCTGGGGTTGATTGCCGGTATCGTATCGGCAGTCCGCCATTATACACTGGCAGATACTTCGATCATGATTGTGGCGCTTTTCGGTCTATCGATGCCGAACTTCTGGTTCGGGTTACTATTGATTCAATGGTTTGCAATAGGGAACTGGATGCCGGAATCGCTCGAGTTCCTGAAAATGAGGCCTTCGGGCTGGGGTGATACATGGCGTCAAATCGTCTTGCCCGTTCTGACACTCGGAACAGGCGGAGCCGCCATTATCGCCCGTATGACAAGATCTTCCATGCTTGAAGTTATCGGACAGGATTATATCCGTACAGCTCGAGCAAAAGGTGTGTCTGAGCGTTTAGTAACGTATCGTCATGCTTTGAAAAACGCTTTAATTCCTGTAGTCACAGTAGTAGGTCTTGAATTTGGTGGCTTCCTTGGTGGAGCTGTACTGACTGAAACAATTTTCGCTATCAACGGAATGGGACGTTTGACAATCGATGCAATCCGTACCCGTGATTTCCCGATTGTCCAAGGAACAGTCCTTGTCATATCCGTACTTTTCGTACTTGTTAACTTGTTAGTTGATATATCTTACCGATTCTTGAACAAACGAATAGATCTGAATTAGAAATGAGGTGTCAGTAAAGTGAACCCGAATGAAATTATCTTAGAAGTAAAAGATCTGCAAACGTCTTTCGCGACCGATGGTGGAGAAGTCCGAGCTGTTGACGGTGTAAGCTTTAAGCTGCCCAAAGGTAAGACTCTCGGCATCGTAGGTGAATCCGGTTCAGGGAAAAGTATCACTTCCCTTTCCATCCTTCGCTTACTGGCTAAAAACGGTACCATCAAAGGCGGAGAAGTTCTTTATAAAGGCAAGGACTTGCTGAAGTATTCAGAAGATCAAATGCGCAA
>DATHVY010000240.1:0-5495 GCA_035461045.1 Planococcus sp. (in: firmicutes) | reverse complement strand
CGACCATTATATATTCGATGCCAAAGTGCTGATTGAAAACGTCAATGATATTCTCGGGATTGAAATCATGGAAGAAGACATTGATACCATCGGCGGATGGTTCATGACAAAAAGTTTTGACGCCATTAAAGGAGAAAAAATTACGGAACAAGGCTATGAATTTCTGATAAAGGAAATTGATGGACATCAAATTCTTTTTCTGGAAGTTCATAGAATTCCCGACACCGCAAAAGAAGAGTGACCAAGTTCCGCACGAAAAATCGCTGAAACTTTTCTCGGTATTGCAGAAATCATTTATTCCAAAAAAATCCATCCTCGAAAATGAGGATGGATTTTTATATTTATAAACCTGAACGATCAATTTTATCTTTTGCGTCATCATGGCCCGGGCCTATGATCGGTTCGCTGGAATCAGGCTGTCTTGTTTCGGTCAAATTCGAACCCGAACCTTTATAGCTTGAGCTGCCTGCTGTTTCTCCAAATTGATCCTGGTCTCTACGGTCCGGAATCTGGTTTCCATCTTCATTGACTAGCACGAGTATACTGCCTTCATTGAAACGGTCCTCATACTCTTTCGCTTCATCTTCTGGAATTCCCATGCCGATCAACGCACCAGCCAATCCGCCAACTCCTGCACCGGCAGCAGCTCCAGTCAATCCCGCGACAATTGGTCCCGCAGCAACAATCGGCCCTATACCAGGAATTGCCAATGCGCCAATTCCTGCGAGCACTCCACCAAGGCCGCCAAGGGCTCCACCAGCTACTGCCCCGGTTGCTGCACCCTCACCCACTTGAGTTCCGGTTTCTTCAGCCACTGCTTCAGTTTCTTTCCTGTCTTTGCTCAGTACAGATATATCATCAGTACTATAACCTTGTCTTTTCAGATTTTCAATTGCATCAATTGCCTCATTTTCATGATTATAAGAACCTACTACTTTCTGTTTTGCCATTTCAGAACGCCTCCTAAAAATTTTATAAATTTTTATTCGTGCACTATTCTGATTCTACCCGGCACAGAAAAATTTAAACACGGATAGATTGATTGAGCCAATCTTTAAAAGCTCCAGCAATGTCATTCTCTCTATTCTAGAAGGTCAACGGAATTTCTTTTACACCACGCACAATCATGCCAGAACGCCATTCTAATTCGTTTTCATCAACCCTCAACTTCATGTTCGGCATCCGTTTAAGTAAACTCGATAACGCAATTTCACCTTCTAGGCGCGCCAATGGTGCACCTAGGCAAAAATGGATTCCGTGTCCAAAAGCGAGGTGTGGGCTCTTCTCTCTTGTGAGATCAAACATCTCCGGTTTCTGGAATTGCTTCGGATCATGGTTTGCGGAGTTTAACGCTACGATAACCAAATCCCCTCGGTTGATTGCCTTTCCGCTTAATACCAAGTCTTCTCCTGCCCAACGAGATGTGCTGAACTCAACCGGCCCATCAAAACGCAGCGACTCTTCGATTGCCTGCGGGATCAATTCAGGTCTTTCTAATAGCAGTTCCCGCTGATCGGGATGCGCCAATAAAGCGAGAATGCTATTGCCGATCAAATTCACCGTTGTTTCATGTCCGGCGATGATCAACAGAGAAACGAGCCCATACAACTCTTTTTCTGTTAACCGGTTTCCCTCTTCTTCCGCTTCCATCAGTTTACTGATCAAGTCGTCTTTAGGATCCGCTTTGACTTGGGCAAACCACTGCCCCAAATACTGGATGAAATCGGTCATATGCTGATAGACACTCACGCCAGCTTCTCCGCTGGTTCCTTCAATCAAGGAATTCGACCAGAGCCGAAACTTATCCCGATCCTCAGAAGGAACCCCTAAAATTTCGCAAATAACGATAATGGGCAACGGAAACGCAAAGTCATCGATCAGTTTCATTTCACCCTGCTCCGAAACCTCGTCCAGAAGTTCCTCAGCAATTTCGTGAATTCGCTCCCGCATACCTGAGATCATCCTCGGAGTGAATGCTTTTTGCGCAAGACTTCGCAAGCGTTTATGATCCGGGGGATCGGAAAATAGCATATTTTGAGTGAACACACTCATTTGGTCCATCTTCCCGCCATAAAGCTTGGAGAAGTCTTTGATAAATCGCTGATCTTTTAAAACCTTTACGGCTTCTTCATAACGGGTCACCATCCAGCCTCTTTGCCCATCCGGGAATAGGACTTGATGTACCGGATCGATTTCCCTTAATTTTTCGTAAGCCGGGTAAGGATTTTTGGTGAAATCACCCGTGAATAATTCCGGGAATTCTGCATTGGATGAATTCATGAAACAACCTCCTTTTGCTCCTCTATTCCCGCAACTTCAGAAAAACAAAAGCCCCCCGAGCAGCGAAGCGGGTACAAATTTCTTAACAAGCACTTTTCAATTCCTATCAAGCACTTTGAAGCGCTCAACCGACATTTCTCCAACTTTTTCGCACACATTCAATATCCAATAGGCGCATTATCACTTTCATCAGGCAAATCATTAATTCCTACCCGCTTTTCGGCTTTGGGGAAGGCTTTCGTCGCTTTCTCATAGGGAGACGTTTAGGTGGGGTCTACTGGTCGCTATGCGCCCAGCTTTTTACATTGGGTTGAAGTAATCAGAGAGATTTTCCCTTTTGATCAACTTCTTTAAAACTTTCTTCATCTTCACTCCAGTTTGAATTCTTAACAGGGACTTTTCACTTCCAATCAAGCACTATCTCTTTTTCATCAGGCACTTTCTCCATCTCATCAAGCACTTTCTTGTTTCAAACCAGTACTTTCACTTTCTTCAAGCACTTTTGTCTTTCTATCAGGCACTTCCACCTCTCCAACAGGCACTTTCGAGCTTTCATCCGGCACTTTTCGATTCCTACCAGGCACATCCCGAAACCCAGCTTAAAAAATCCACCCTTAAACAACAAAAGAACGGCTGAATCGCGCAGGCGATCAGCCATCTCTCCATAAAGATCCATTTTGTAAGAAAACAACACCCGGAACTCATCCATAAAATCTTAGATCCGCACCATCCAGCTGAAGCGGCGACCCGGGGTGGCTGTAGCCAGGAGACAATCGGCGAGCGCTGACTGGCTCATGGCGGGAAGCTTCCCCTAAGCCGCGAAGCGGATCAGCTTATCCAGCAAGCACTTCCCAAACTAGACCTCGCCCAAATCCACTCTTATCAAACAGTGAGGGAGTCAGCCGTAAACAACTTTTTAGGGTTTTCCAAAAACATCTTATCCAATTGGCTTTCTGTAATTCCCGCCTGCTCCAGTTGGGGAATAATTTTCTCAAACAGATGGGTCGGATGCCAATCAGCGACTCCGGGTTGAGCGGCAGGAGGAATCACCGGTGGGCGGCCCAGCCAGACGCTGATGGAATCATGGGATAGCATAATCTGATCTTCAAAGCCATCGTTCAATAATTGAAGCAACACTTCGATTCGGTGCTGATCAAAAGGTGCACCCACCATCCCCTGCAGGCCAAAACGGTCAAATGCGATGCTGACGCCTGTTTCAAGAACACGCTTATGATAAGAAGGATCTGTGTTGCCGCACATATGGCCAATGACGATGTTGGCAGGATCAGCTCCGGAGGCCTTAAGAAAAGCGGCCTGTTCCGGTCCCATCGTGCCTTCCTGGGTATGGGTCACAATGGTGATACCGGTTTCCACTTGAGCTTCAGCGGCAGCTTGAAAGAACATTTTTTCGTAATCGGTGATTTTGTCCTTGCTCGAACCTAATTTGATGATGCCCGGCTTAATGCCTGTGTTGCCAATACCCTCTTTGATTTCTTTTAGAAACATCTCTTTGATCTCATATTCTGCACTGCCAAGCGAAGCCCTGAATTTAAAGTATGTCGAGGCACCTTCTCCTTCATAATAATAGCCGGTTGCGCAGATGATTTGCAGGCCACTTTGTTCAGAGATTTCTTTTAACACTTCCGGATCCCGTCCGCATTCATTTGGCGTAGGGTCAACCACAGTTTTAACGCCATGATTCATCATTTTCTGAGCCGCTGCCACTCCAGTGGCGACCGCTTCCTCACGGTTGAACGGCCCCAACGTCACATCGCCTTGATAACCTGGATACCCAAACATGAAATGTTCATGAATTAACGTTTTGCCCAACTGTTTCGAGTCAATTGGCCCGGTCACAGTTTCCACTTGTTTCTCCATTCAATTCGCCTCCATCGGTTTTTGGCGCTATCTCTTCCTGAAGTTTGCGCCATAAGATTTTCCCGCTGCTGGTTGTTGGAAATGACTCCCGAAATTCGATGACACGTGGATATTTATATGCGGCCATCTGAGTTTTCGACCATTCAACGATTTCTTCTTCGCTGATTTCATCAGCGCCCTCGTTTAAAATGATATAGGCTTTGACTGTCTCCCCCCGCCTTGCGTCCGGGATTCCAACTACACAGGCTTGTTGAACGGCGGGATGTTTGTATAAAAACGATTCGATTTCAGTCGGCCATACCTTAAAACCGGCAGCATTAATCATCCGTTTTACGCGGTCAACGATGAAAAAGTATCCTTCCTCATCCTTTTTGACAATATCACCCGTTTTGAAAAACGGTTTGCCATCCAGCTCCATGAACGAATTTCTGTTCTCATCATCGCGCCGGTAATACCCCTTGAATAATTGCGGTCCATTGACTACCAATTCCCCGGCTTCTCCTGTATCGATTTCCATTCCGCTCGCGTCAATGATGCGCGCATCCACATCAAAAGAAGGAATTCCCAAACATTGCAATTTGGGCCGATCAGGCGGGTTGAAATGCGTCTGGGAAATCGTTTCAGACAACCCGTAGCCTTCGACGTATTTCAGGCCGGTGACAGCTGTCAACTTTTCTCCGACTGCAGCAGGAAGCGGCGCACCGCCTCCTCCAATCGACTGCAATGTAGAAATATTGTATTTCTCCAACGCAGAATTGGAAAGAAAATCGATAATCATGGTACTGATATTGATCCAATGCGTACAGCCATACTTTTGGATAGCCGCTGCCGCGTAATCGCGGTCCCAGCGAGTCATCATGACCATACAAGCCCCAGCGTAAATCGGGGTATGCATACTGTGAACCATACCCGTCACATGAAAGAGCGGCAACGTCATCAAGGAAACAGCATCGGAAGTCATATTCATCCAATGAAAAGTTCCAATCGTATTCGCCTGAACAGACCGATTGGTGTGTATGCAGCCTTTCGGCAAGCCAGTGGTTCCGGATGTATATGGCATGACCGCAAGATCTTCCGATTTCCCTTCATATAGGGACGGCTTCAAGCCCATTGCCATCGCAATTTTCCAGGAAACGCCGACGCTGAATTGCTGAGCCGGAGCAGTTACCACCGCGGGCAACATCCCGACCCTCTCTTCAGTTCCCGCGTAATCCGAATAAGCGGCCACCAGCACGTTTGCCAGAGAAGCCGCTTTTCGAAGGTTCACTATTTGGCCCATCAATTCCTGGCCGACGATGCCTGTACGAATTTCTCCATCTTGAATATAAAAGCCCAGT
>DATHVY010000239.1:0-6208 GCA_035461045.1 Planococcus sp. (in: firmicutes) | reverse complement strand
AAAGACGTGCTGATCCACGGACTTGTTCGCGATGCGGAAGGACGCAAAATGTCGAAATCGCTCGGCAACGGGGTTGACCCGATGGACGTGATCGAACAGTACGGCGCCGATTCACTGCGCTATTTCCTGGCAACGGCATCGTCACCTGGGCAGGACCTTCGCTTCTCGATGGAAAAAGTCGAAAGCGTCTGGAACTTTGCCAATAAAATCTGGAATGCCTCGCGCTTTGCGTTGATGAACATGGAAGGCATGAAGTACGAAGAAATCGACCTCAGCGGCAAAAAGTCCGTAGCCGATTCATGGATCCTGACACGGCTCAATGAAACCATCGAACAAGTGACGTCATTAGCTGAACGCTACGAATTCGGTGAAGTGGGCCGCCTGCTTTATAACTTCATCTGGGATGATTTCTGTGACTGGTATATCGAAATGGCGAAACTGCCATTGTACGGGGAAGATGAAGATGCGAAGCGCATGACGCGTTCAGTATTGGCATACGTGCTCGATAACACGATGCGTTTATTGCACCCGTTCATGCCGTTCATCACGGAAGAAATCTGGCAAAACCTGCCGACCCAGGGCGAATCGATCACGATTGCCGCATGGCCGCAAGTGGACCCGGCATTGACTGACCAAAGCCAGTCGTCGAGCATGAAGCTGTTGGTGGACGTGATCAAATCGGTGCGGACCATCCGCGCTGAAGTGCAGTCGCCAATGAGCAAGAAAGTGCCACTCACGATTCTGGCGAAGGATGCCGAAACGCATGAAATACTGGAAGCGAACTCTTCCTATATTGAGCGTTTCTGCAACACGGAAACGTTGACGATCGACCAGAACATCGAGGCACCTGAAAAATCCATGTCGGCCGTAGTGTCCGGCGCAGAATTGTTCATGCCGCTCGAAGGCCTCATCGACATCGATGAAGAGCTCGTCCGTCTGAACAAGGAACTCGGGAAATGGGCGAAGGAAGTCAAACTTGTTCAAGGCAAGCTGTCGAATGAACGCTTTGTCTCCAAAGCGCCAGAAGCGGTTGTCGCAGAAGAACGCGCGAAACAAGCCGATTACGCGGAGAAATATGCAACGGTAGAAAGAAGAATTGAAGAATTAAAGAACCTTTAACAAAAAATCTGCGTCCCATTAGGGAACGCAGATTTTTTATATGCTATATGACTTCTAAAAATAAGGAGCATTCCGCTCTTTACCTTTAATATGCTGCACCAACAATTCTGCGATGTTTTCGTCATGTGTCAGATAGAATGAGCGGGCGCCGACGGGGTCTTCGACTTCGTTGAACAGGTGGCGGCCGTCTTCAAGAAGCAGGAAGTCGACGCCGATATAATCGGCTTTCAATGCGCGGGCAATTTTCAGCACTTCCGTTTCCTGGATCGAATCCAGCGTGAACTTTTCAACCTTGGCCCCTAAAGAGAAATTTTTCCGGAAGGAGCTTTCGGAGCTCCGCTTGACGGCGCCGACTACTTTGTCGCCGATCACATATGCGCGAACATCGGCCACATGCGGAACGATGGGCTGATAAATGGTTTCGGACTCAAATCGAACCATGGCATCCGCTGACTCAATCTTCACCACTTCGGCGCCGCCATGGCCGTCGACGGTTTTGGCGATGCAGGGGAATTCCTGTGGTTGGTGGTAAGTCGGGATGGACGGCACGCCAAGCATCCCGAACAATTGATGGCTTAGCCATTTGTCGTTGGCGATCCGGTTGACTTCCGCCCGGTTAATAAGGCGCACGCCCTTGTCTTCAAGAGATCTGGCAGCTTGTGGCCGCCGGCAGCGGAACAGAACCGTATGTCCATGCAAAGAGTCAGCGAGAAGATCTGTGCCTTTCGTATTCCATTTGTCCCAGCAGATCAATTTGAAATCGCCAAATCGGCGGAGTTCCAGGATGAAAGCTTCATTGCGCTTTGCGTCTATGGTTTCATACAATAGAATCATCGCATGTCATCCAATATATAAGCGATCATCGCATCGGCAACATTGATGCCGGTGACTTCCAGGATATTGCGGATGTGCGCTGCTGCATTCACTTCGCACACGAGCGGCTCCTCGTTTTCACCAAAGAGCAGATCCACACCCGCGAATGTGGCGCCGACAGAACGGGATGCGGCCAGTGCCAATTCTTGCTGAGCCTGGGACAGTTCGATGGGGGAAGCCACTCCGCCATTGGTGATATTGGCGCGGAAATCCGTTTCAGAGAACCGGTACATGGCAGCAACGATTTCGTCGCCAACAATGTTGACGCGGATGTCCCGGCCCCGGCTTGACGCGATAAACTCCTGGAACACGAAATCGATGCCGCGCAGACTTTCCACTTTTTCATAGAAAGCGGCGGCTTCTTCGATCAAATAGACCTTCATGCCGAAAGAACCGTGCCCTTCTTTGATGATCATCGGGAATCCGAGTTCCTGTATGACCCGCTCGAAATAGCCGGAGTCCCGAATTGAAAACTTCGGGTAGACTTTCGGTGCGACAATGGTTTTCGGCATGGGCAGGCGGTCTGCCGCCAACTGGATATACTGTTTGGCTTTGTTATCGCATAAATCGATGATCGATGGATCATTGTAGACCGGGATCCCCCGGCTCTTCAAAAAATAACCGAGCAAAATATCTTTATCAAGCAATACTGCAAAATCCGGAAGAGTTTGATCTTCGGCAAGATTCATCATAATTTCAAAATTTTTCATAATGGAGGCATCCACTCCACCCCTCGCTGCAGCATCCGCCACTAGCTGTGCCTGGTCCGAAAACTTATCGGACGTAAGGCTGCCATTATAAATCACCCAACATGTCGTCATATCGATACCACCTTCGTGCAATAATCGTACTGAAAAAAGTGTATCATGTTTACAGTGGAAAGAAGGGCTCAAATGATTAACGGACTTGAGATTTACAAAGAGAAATGGAACATACATACAGAATCGACCATAAAACCAGGCTTGCATGCAATCTCCGCTGCGCTTGCGGAGCTGGGAAATCCACATAGGGTCGGCACCCAGATTCACATTGCCGGAACCAATGGCAAAGGGTCAACCGCGGCATTTTTGCACGCCATCCTCCGAGAGCATGGGTTCACGGTCGCTAATTTCTATTCGCCGGGCATTGTTGACTTACATGACCAAATCCAAGTCAACGGCAAGCCAGTATCAGCAGAAGAACTGGATGTTGCCATGGAGGAGCTGCGAGCAATCGAAACTCGATTAACCGACTTCGAGTTGCTGACTGCTGCCGCTTTTCTCATCTTCGCCAAAGTGAAACCGGATTTCTCGATCATTGAAGCAGGAATGGGCGGCAAACTCGACAGCACCAATGTGATCGAACCGAAAATTTCAATCATCCCGAGCATCGCATTGGAGCATACGGAATTTCTGGGAGACACATTGGCGGAAGTCGCGGCACATAAAGCAGGCATCATAAAAAAATGGGTGCCGTTGGTGGTAGGCCCGTTGGCGGAGGAAGCCGCCGGCGTGATCCGATCCACTGCAGAACTGCAGCACGCCGATCTGATCGAAGTCACTGATGCGCCCAAAAGAAAGCTTGCATTGAAAGGGCCGCACCAGCAGATCAATGCACAATTGGCGTTCGAAGCCGCAAAAGAAGTGCTCGGACGAGATTTCGACCCCAAAAAAGCGGAAGCGGGGCTGGCACAGGCACAAATACCGTTTCGCTTCGAGCAGCGGGCTCCCGGCCTGATTTTCGATGGAGCCCACAATCCGGCAAGCATTGATGCGTTGGTAGCGACCATAAAAGAAGTATATCCAGACAAAAACATCCACATTGTGATGGGGATTCTCAAAGATAAAGACTACATAACGATATTACGTAAACTAGAAACCGTAAGTGAAAAATTTACCTTTATCAATTTCCAAAACAGCAGAGCGCTGCCTGCGGAATGTTTATTTGAACTAAATAAAAGTAAAATAAAGACAATTAAAAATATTTGTGATATATTACCCTTGTCGGATAAAAAAGAAGTGACTATAGTCACGGGCAGCCTGTACTTGTTATCTGCCCTGGCACAAGAGGGTTCTCCTCTATTTTCACAATATATGCCGCAGTAAACGGGGTTATCAAGCTGGAACCCGGTAACAAAGGGGAAGATTGTCCAATGGGCTCGACAAAAAGAAAAACCATTCTTTGGTCTTTATGGCTGGCAGTGGTGCCAGTGGGATTGTATATCGTGTATCAAACGTTTCCCCCTCCGAATGTTCTGAGTTGGGAATTTGCAACGTTCGTCATGCTTGCTTTGCTGTCTTCAGTGCTGCCATTCACCATTAACGGAACCCCGGTTTTTTTGGTCCAATGGGTCACCATAGCGGTGTTTTTAAAATACGGTTTATTTATTGAAATTATTCTTTCCCAATTGACGGTTCTGGCGCTCCTGTTCTCCAGTCGAAGCCGGGTGCCGAGGTCACTGCGTTTTCCTTTTAATTCGTTCATGTTCTTTTCCGTCTCATTGATTGCCGGATTAACTTTTTATGCCGTTGGCGGGGAAACCGGTTCGTTGAATGTGGGCGAGATTGTGATGTATGGACTGGTCTACCAGCTCATCTATATCATCACCAATCATCTGTTCTTATATGTCGATGATCTCCTGTCGGGTTTTAACAAACCATTTCTGTCGATCGATACCATCTGGGATTTTAGCATCACACTGCTTGTGTTCCCTTATGCCATCGTTTTGTATTTTTCTCAAGCTTATATCGGCATACCAGCCCTTTTCCTCCTCGGAGTGCCTTTCATGATGGTGACGATTCTGTTGCGCATGTACAACAGCTCTGAAAAAATCAACATTGATTTGAAAAAAGCAGGCATTATCGGCCATCAGCTTGCGGACAGGCTAACGAGCGAAGAGGTGATCGACCAATTTGTCGTACAAGTGACGGACATGTTCAAGGTGGATGCCGCATACGTGATCGATTACCGGGACGGACAACTCGTGGTGTTGAGAATCTACGAAAATGGGCAGTTTCAATACTACGATGTGCCTCCTATTAAATTTAATCAGGGAATCGCCGGAAAAGTAGTGATGAGCAACAGCGCCGTGATCTACGATAAACAAGATCAGTGGAAAGCGATAGCCGTCAATAATTTTCCATGCAGCATCGAAAGTATCATGGCCACACCCGTTTCCCGTAACAACAAAATTGAAGGGGTATTGTTGCTGGGGTCGAAAAGGAAATTTGCTTTTGTGAATCACCAGCTTCAAATATTGGAAATCCTCAGTACGTATTTCGCAGTGTCGCTTGAAAAAGCGGGCTATATGGAAAAAGTCATTGCCAAGAGCGAACGGTGTGGGCTGACGCACCTCTATAATTATCGCTTTTTGGATGAAGCGCTGGAGGGCTGCATGAGCGAAGTGAAAAGCGGAGAACTGGAAAACTTGTCGCTGATCATGATGGACATCGATCACTTTAAAGGGCTGAATGACCGCTATGGACACCAGAGCGGAAATGACGTTTTAATCCGTTTGGCGAAGATTCTTACAGAAGAAGTGGGAGAAGAAGGAACCGTGGCCCGTTACGGCGGCGAAGAATTTGTGGTCCTGCTGCCGAACTATAGCAAGGCTCCCAGCATGCTGCTGGCAGAAAAGATTCGCAAACGAGTCGAAGGGGAGAAATTTCTTATTGATAGCGACTTGGACGTTAACAGGGAAACCCAGGCCGTCCAAATCACGGTCAGCATCGGAGTCTCGACGGCTCCTGAAGACAGCGACGACGGCATGGCGTTAATCCGCAATGCGGACCGCGCATTGTACATCGGAGCGAAAGAAAAAGGGCGAAATAAAGTTGCTGCATACTCAAAATAAGGCTGCAAAACGGAGAAAACCCGTTTTGTAGTCTTTTTTCCTATAAAAAAAGCCGAATTTATCAAAATTTATCCTGAAAAAGATATATTTGCATACATTTAGTTGATGCTAATCTGTAATGAAAATGTAATAATGATATTAAGGAAGATTTAGATAAATATAAATATTAAAAGTAAAATAAAGGAATTTAGCAACGGTTTTCAACGTGGGGGAGGTAAATATGAAGAGATGTGCATTTAAAAATGATAAGGGACTTACACTGGTCGAAGTTTTGGCCGCATTGGTCATTCTCGGCATTTTTTTCATCGGCATCTTGACGATTCTCCCACAAATGACCCTGTTCAACGCTAAAACCGAAACCAAGTTGGATACGATGAATCTGGC
>DATHVY010000238.1:0-8051 GCA_035461045.1 Planococcus sp. (in: firmicutes) | reverse complement strand
GGTTTTACGGAACTGCTGACAGCTGAAGAAGTGAATGCACATATGGCTGACTCCACAGGAACGAGCTTAGTCGTCATCAATTCAATTTGCGGTTGTGCCGCAGGACTGGCACGGCCAGCTGTATTGGAAGCTTTGCAGCAGTCGGAAAAACAGCCGGACCATTTGGTGACAGTATTCGCCGGCCAAGATAAAGATGCGACAGCACAAATGCGCAATTATTTTGAAGAAGTACCTCCTTCGTCTCCGTCAATAGCAGTAATCAAAGATGGGCAGCTTGCGTATTTCATTCCGCGTGAGCAAATCGAAGGTCATCCGATGGAGAATATACGAGACCATCTTACTCAGGCGATGGCTCAGGTTATGAATCAATGAAAACCGTTGTGACCACAGCCTATCGGCCAAATGACCGTATTGAACTGGAAGCACTTCGCATTGCTGATGATTTAATGTCAGAAAAAGTTTCCAGACGAAAACGCTCAATCGATAATATCCATTTGGACGAACAGGCCGATGTTCTGGTGGTTGCGAAAGAACGACTTGAGTTTTACCCTATGGGTAAAAACGAGCCGTTCTTTTTTCATCCGAATTCCGCTGCTTTCCGGACAAAAAGACCCTTGTCCCAAGATCCGCTAATCGAAGTCTCTGGTCTTCAAAAAGGGGATTCGTTTTTCGATTGCACACTTGGAATGGCTTCCGATGCAATTGTAGCCTCTTTTCATGTGGGGCAAGAAGGCAAGGTCATCGGCAGTGAAAAACATCCGGTTGTCGCTTATGTGCTGCGTAATGGGCTACAGGCGTATTCGTCCATGCCGCGTCTATCGGAGTCCATGCAGAGAATCACCGTCCTGGCGGGTGATGCGGTTTCTTTGTTAGCGAGCTTTCCGGACAAATCTTTCGATGTTATTTACATGGACCCCATGTTCACGGAGGAAATCAAAGAATCGTCCAATTTCACATCTTTGAAAACAGTAGCTGATTTTGGTCAATTGACTGACGAATGGGTGGCACAGGCTATTAGAACCGCGAAAAGGAGTGTCGTCTTGAAGGCGCATTTCCGATCAACTGATTTCGAGCGATTCGGATTCAGCCGCAGAGTGCGGCCGAATACCAAGTTCCATTATGGAGTGATCGATTGCCAGTAAAAAAGACATAAAAAAACTTCCTTATTTCAAGGAAGTTTTTTTATGTCTCAGTCTGTAAAATTTAATGAAGTCAAATATGCCAACATAGCCAAAAGACCAAGTCCGATTAAAGTTGAAGCAGTCATGAAAATTCCTCCTTTATCAAAAAAAAGAGCTTATTTCTTCACTTTATTGTACAATGAATTACATGAAGATGAAACCTTTACCCATGCAAAACGTTTAATAAATATAAGTGATTTCCTAAAATGTACAAAATTGAAGGTGAAATGGATGAAAAACCGTTGGCAAAAATCTTTGATCGCAGCAGTGGCCGTTTTGAGTTTAGGTGCAATTTCACCTAACCATTCAATATGGGAATCCCTGTTGGAAGAAAAGCATCAGCATAACACCCATGCCTCCCAAGATGAGGACAAAAATTATATATACGATTGGCAGGATACGAGCGAATTTTACATAACCACTCCTTCTCGTGTGGATCGGATGCTGCAGACGGCTGAAGAGCAAGCCTACTTGAAGTTCGGTTCACGTATTGGTCCCGTCATCGAAGATCAGTTTCAACAGCTCATCCTTCCGAAAATGCTGGAAGCGTTGGACTTGCATTTGACCAATGCTGAACCTGGCCAATTGGACCAGCTGGCGATTTCTGAACGCCCCTCTGGTGACTATTCGGAAAAGATTTTCCACATCTACAATACCGAAACGAATACGGATGAAATCCGCTTTCATGTGAGAACGGAAAAGAAGCCGAAAGAAGGCTATTTCTTTAACTTTCATTACCATGTAGCGACCGACAATTTCCAGCAGCACATCACGATAGGTGATATTTATTGGTCCAAAAACACCCCGCCAAAATGGCTTTCTTGAAACCGTTATTCATATAACGGTTTTTTTATTTGGAATAAAGTGCTCTTGTATTTTATTTCTTTTGTTTTTTGTTATGATAATACTAGCAATGGAGGCGATTTACTTTGAAACAATATTTAGAGCTTTGTGAACATATATTAGATTATGGCACCAAAAAAGAAGACCGGACAGGAACCGGGACATTGAGTGTTTTCGGATACCAGATGCGTTATAACCTGCAGGAGGGTTTTCCGTTGATGACGACGAAAAAGACTGCTTTTCGCTTGATTGTCTCTGAGTTATTGTGGTTTATAAAAGGCGATACGAATGTAAAAACCTTATTGAAGGATAACAATCACATATGGGATGAGTGGGCATTCGCCCAATGGGTGGAAAGCGCAGAATACACTGGCCCGGATATGAAAGATTTCGGAAGGCGTGCATTGACAGACCCCGATTTCGCATTGGAATACAGGGAACAAATGGCGCATTTTCAAGAAATGATGTTAGCGGATGAACGTTTTGCCAATAAGTACGGAGATCTCGGAGAAGTATACGGCAAGCAATGGCGCTCATGGACCACGACTACCGGCGGACATATCGATCAATTGAAAAAAGTGATCGAGGCAATAAAAACCAACCCGGATTCGAGGCGTCATCTCGTAACTGCCTGGAATCCCGAATTTGTAGATGATGCAGCATTGCCGCCTTGCCATACGATGTTTCAATTTTATGTGGCTGACGGCAAGTTATCCTGCCAGCTTTACCAAAGAAGCGCCGATGTATTTTTAGGTGTGCCCTTTAACATCGCTTCCTACGCACTATTAACGCATCTAGTCGCCAGGGAGTGCGGTTTGGACGTCGGCGATTTCATCCATACGACAGGTGACACGCATTTGTACTCCAATCATCTTGAGCAAGTCAATGAGCAGCTGAAACGCACTCCGAAAAAGTTGCCGATATTGAAAGTGAACGAAGAAGTGAAATCGATATTCGATTTGACGTTATCCGATATTTCGGTTGAGGGCTATGACCCGCATCCAAGAATAAAAGCGCCAGTGGCTGTATAAGGGGGAACCGAACATGATCTCGTTGATGGTAGCGCATGATATAAACAAAGTCATTGGAAAGAACAATGATCTTCCCTGGCACATCCCGGAAGACCTTGCTTATTTTAAAAAACACACTTTAGGCAAAGGAATCGTGATGGGCCGCAACACATATGAATCGATTGGGCGACCGCTTCCGAAGAGAAGGAATATCATCGTCACCAGAAATCCGGACTATCAGGTTGAAGGAGCAGATGTGGTCCATAATTTGACTGAAGCGGTAGCGCTTGCGAAAGAGTTTCATGAAGAAGTCATGATCATCGGCGGCGAACAAATTTTTCGCGCAATTTTACCGGAAGCTGATCGGCTTTACATAACGCTGATCAAGAAGCCGTTTGATGGAGATACTTATTTTCCGGATTATGGCGCAGAATGGGAACTGATGACGAAGTCGGAAGAACTGATTTCAAATGGCATCCCGTTTTGCTATTTGGTTTATGAGCGGACCGGGGAAGTGCAGGAAGATGTTTAATTCCATCAGAACCTTTTCCTATTTATTTGGCTATTTGCCAGTTGCAGCCATGAATCTGCGGAAATTCCAAAAGCAGAAAAAGAACCTTTCAAAAGAAGAATACGATGCGCTGATTCATACAGAACCTCAAAAGTGGGCTTCCGGAATTATGAAGCGCACAAAAAGCGAAGTTACAATTTCTGGACTGGAAAACTTGCCGGCGGGGCCGGTTCTTCTCGTCAGCAACCATGAAGGGAATTTCGACATTCCGGTTCTATTGTCCAGCATTTCAAAACCTTTTGGATTTATTTCAAAAAAAGAAGTGAAGAAACTGCCAGTGATTCCGATTTGGATGGAAGAGATGAACTGTGTGTTCTTGGATCGAACCGACCGGCGCAGTGCATTGAAATCCATTCAGGATACGGCGGATAAATTAAAGGACAATCATTCCATCCTGATTTTTCCGGAAGGTACAAGAAGCAAAGGTGCAGGTGTTGGTGAATTCAAAGCCGGATTTATGCGGATCGCAAAGGAAGCCGGCGTTCCGATTGTTCCAATAGCTATTCACGGCACATCGGATATAATGGAGAAAAACAACAATAAAGTTGTGCCTGCTCATGTGTCAGTGAGAGTTCTGGCCCCGGTCGAAGTTGAAAGAATCAAATTGGAAAATGCGAAGGATTTAATCAGCGCAATCCGAAACGATATCGTTTTGGCAATCGCTTCGATGGACGCAGAAAAACAAAAAACGGAATCGGCATAGATTCTGGGTGCGCAACTCAACAACAGGATACAAGAAGCAGTATTTTTGAAAATGGAAATTTTGAAAAGGAAGTGACTTCATGTCCAAAATTCATATCGTTACCGATTCAACAGCAGATCTGAAGCAGGAAACTATTGAAAAATATAAATTGCATGTTGTGCCCCTGTCCATCCATATCAATGGGAAAACTTATCTGGACAGAGTAGACATCGAGCCGAAATCATTTATTGAAATGATGGACAGTTCCGAAGAATTGCCTAAAAGCTCCCAGCCAGCCCCTGGTGTCTTTAAAGAGCTGTATGATGAGCTTGGGAAAAACGGCGATCAAATCATCTCCATTCATATGACAGGCGGCATGAGCGGAACGGTGAAATCAGCCGAAGCTGCTGCCGAAATGACAGATTCTGATGTGACTGTGATCGATTCCCGTTTCATCTCACACGCATTGACGTTCCAAGTCATTGAAGCTTATGAAATGGCTGAAGCCGGAAAGTCTGTAGAGGAAATTGTCGAAAGGCTGAATGGAGTCAGAGAACGTACGAGTCTTTTCGTGGTGGTCGACAAACTGGATAACTTGGTCAAAGGCGGACGTATCGGAAAAGGGCGCGCCCTCCTCGGTTCGTTCCTGAAAATCAAGCCGATCGCTTCGCTCGACGGGGGAGAATACACTCCGGTTGCAAAGGCAAGAAGCCACAAACAAGTGGTGGAATACCTGGTGGACGAGTTTAAGGAGTCAACCGCGGGCAAAGTCATCAAAGGCGTTGGCCTTGTTCACGCAGAAGGGCTTTCGATGGCGGAACCTTTAAAGAACCGGTTAAAGGAATTGGGTGTATCGGATTTAAAATTCGATTATACAACGCCGGTAATTTCGACGCACACTGGTAAAGGTGCCATTGGGTTTATGTATTACACTGAATAAATATTTTTCCGGACTTGGAAAAGGAGAGAGTAATTTGAAACGCATCCTGTTTATCGCAGTTCTCATCATGATATCGTTGGCGGGATGCAGTTCACCTTTCATCTTCGGGACTGAAGAAGCCGAAACGAGGACTCCGACGGTATTCACTGAATTCCACGTGCCGCCAAACTACGTGCCAAGCGGTATGGTCATTACGGCTTTGGGAGATTCATTGTCCCAAGGCATTGGGGACGAATCGAACCGCGGTGGATACGCGGGCAGAATTGCGGTGGAAATGAGGGAGTGGCCGGGGGTTCGGGGAACTGCGATCGAAAACACGGCCAAAAGAGGCAGAAGAAGCGACCAATTGCTGGCATTATTTCAGCGGGGCGAATTGACCGGGCCGATTTCCGAAGCGGATTATATCGTAATGACGATTGGTGGAAATGATATCATGAGGATAGTGAAGCGTGATTTGTTTTCATTGAATGTCGATGCCTTTATGGAAGAGTTAGTCCTTTACGAAAACCGATTTCGTAATATTTTTGCTTCCATTCGATCGATCAATCCCACTGTGCCAATAATCATGGTAGGAGTCTATAACCCTTTTTCTTTGATTACCGATGAAGTTCAGGAATTCGAAGAAATTATTTCTTCTTATAATGAGGCAATGGAAGTTGTGGTCGAAGAAGACCCACAAGCCTGTTTCGTGCCGGTCAGTGACTTGTTCATAGGCAATCAGAACCTCGTGTACCATACCGATTTCTTTCACCCCAACAGCAATGGATATGATTTGATGACTGAAAGGATTCTGGAACGGATGCAGGAATGCGGTTTCAGTTATCTTGAATAGGAGGTGACAGCAATTGGGGAAATGGCGTATCGCATTTTTTATATTATTAGCTTTGAATATAGTAGCAGTGTTCGGATTTGTATTGCTTGTTACAACTCCATCTAGTGATTATAGATCTTACGAAGCGGGGAGCCGGACTGTTGTAGAAGGCAACTCATTAACAGTCCGAACGACCAAAGCGGATTTTGAAGGCATCGCCAATACGTATATCAGCCGCGCCATGGCGAATCAGCCGATTCCACTGACACTGACTATTGATGATTACGTCAGCCTTTCCACCCAGTTAACGGTGTTTTCAGTGGATTTGCCAATCTTATTGAAATTTGAACCATATGTCCAGGAAGATGGAAATCTTTTGCTTGAACAGAAATCTGTGGAAGTCGGCATGCTGGATATTCCTCCGGAGTCCGCGTTAAAATTATTAAGGGACTCGGTGGATTTGCCGGAGTTCATGGAAGTGCATCCTGCTGAGGAAGAAGTTTTGCTGCGGCTCACTGATATTCCACTCGATGACGGAATTTCCGTAAAAGCAACTGCATTTAACCTGGAAGAAAATGATATCAGGCTTGAAGTCACCTTCCAGGAATAGAGAGAGGAATGATTGCATGAAGACTGAAAAAGCGACTTTTGCCGGAGGATGTTTCTGGTGCATGGTCAAACCTTTCGACAGTTTGGATGGTATTGAAACAGTAGTCAGCGGTTATACCGGAGGCGAAAAGCCGAACCCGACTTACGAGGAGGTCTGTTCGAATTTGACCGGCCACGTAGAAGCGGTTCAAATCACTTTCCAGCCGGATATTTTCCCATATGAAAAACTATTGGATGTGTTCTGGACTCAGATAGACCCGACAGACGATGGTGGACAATTCTTTGACCGCGGTTCTTCGTACGCTCCGGTGGTGTTCTATCATACGGAAGAACAGCGCATCGCAGCAGAGAAATCCAGGCAGGAACTCGACAACTCTGGCAGGTTTGAAAAACCTGTAGCGGTTCCGATAAAAGAGGCGAAGCCGTTTTATTTGGCAGAGTCCTATCACCAGGATTATTATAAGAAAAACCCTGGCCACTATCAGCGTTATTCCACAGGCTCTGGGCGCACAGCTTTTATTGAAAAGAATTGGGGTGTAGAGTAATGAAAGATGAACTGAAAAAAAAATTAACGCCAATGCAATACAAAGTGACGCAGGAAAATGCGACGGAACCACCTTTTCAAAATGAATTTGATCAGCATTTCGAAGAAGGCATTTATGTAGATATTGTATCCGGAAAACCTCTATTCAGTTCGAAAGACAAATTTGATGCCCATTGCGGCTGGCCAAGTTTTTCCAAGCCGATTGAAAGCGATGAAGTAAAGGAAACGTTCGATACGAGCCATGGCATGCGTCGTACGGAAGTGCGTTCTGCTACGGCAGATTCCCATTTGGGCCATCTTTTTCCCGATGGACCATCGTCGATGGGTGGATT
The DNA here is from genome assembly GCA_035461045.1 of Planococcus sp. (in: firmicutes). Classification (GTDB taxonomy): domain Bacteria; phylum Bacillota; class Bacilli; order Bacillales_A; family Planococcaceae; genus Planococcus. The sequence goes on along the minus strand of DATHVY010000238.1, from coordinate 528 downwards.
GCGATACTGCATCAATTCAGCATCACTTCGTTTCGTACCAAAAGCCGAATTGGATGCCGAAGGGCTTTCCGAATACAAACAATTGTTTGAATAACTGGATGCCCGGACCGATGTCCGGGTTTTTTCATGGATTCGTACAGGAAAGGAGTCCCGTATGGAAAGATCATTCTATCATTTTGCGTTAACGTACAGAGGAAAATCAATTCCAGATGAATTTTCCAGATTTGCTGATGCCATGTTTCTCGATCACAGTTTCCCGAGAACGTCGAAAGACTTTGAAAATCTATCCAGGTATGTAGAAGAAAAAGCGCATCCCATCATGAAAGCTTCGACCTTCGATGAGATGTGGCAAGATTACAAATCGGGATAAAGCTCGTCGTTGCACTCGGAGCAAAAACAAAGTATGATTATATCGACTATATAAAAGTGAGGTTTTTAGATGAGTGTTCATATCAACGCAAAAAAAGGCGAAATTGCAGATACGATCCTGTTGCCAGGAGATCCGCTTCGCGCTAAGTATATTGCTGA
>DATHVY010000237.1:0-8535 GCA_035461045.1 Planococcus sp. (in: firmicutes) | reverse complement strand
CAAATCCTGGTCCATGAAACTTCTGAAGGGATTTTGGCTGGACGTATCGTTGAAACGGAAGCCTATATGGGACCGGAAGACCGCGCAGCCCACAGTTTCGGGAACCGCCGGACGAAAAGAACCGAGATCATGTTCGGCAAAGCTGGGTCGGTGTATACCTACCAAATGCATACCCATACATTGATCAATGTTGTCAGTGAGCTGCCCGAAGATCCGCGCGCCATTTTGATCCGTGCGGTGGAACCGATTGAAGGTTTGGAACGGATGGCTGAATTGCGTGGCCGTCATATGCCGATGAAACAATGGACGAACGGTCCGGGGAAGCTGACCAAAGCAATGGGGATCACCATGGACTATTACGGACATCATTTTTCGGAGAGGCCGCTGTATATTGCAGAAGGCGAGTCGGTTCATGCGGTCTCGACCGGTCCGCGAATAGGTATTGGGAACTCACTGGAAGCTGTTGACTTCCCTTATCGTTTTTGGGAAACAGAGAATCCGTTTGTTTCCAAATTCAGGTAGCCTTTGGGTTTAAGTTCGTTCCTCCGTGGAATAATAGGAGGGAGAACCTAAATAGAAGGAGTGAAAGATAGTGGCAAAAATAGCGACGTTAATGACAGATATGTTCGAAGATGTAGAGTATACTGATCCGGTCAAAGCATTCAACGATGCGGGTCATGAAGTTTTCACGATTGAAAAAGAAGCTGGAAAGCAAGTAACAGGCAAAAAAGGTGAAACAGTTGTTACGATCGACAAAGGAATTGATGATGTCAATCCGGATGATTTTGATGCACTGTTCCTGCCGGGCGGATTTTCCCCGGACATGTTGCGGGCGGACAAACGATTCGTTCAGTTCAGCAAAGCGTTCATGGACGCTAAAAAGCCCGTGTTTGCAATTTGCCACGGACCTCAATTGCTGATCACGGCAAAAGCTCTTGAAAACCGGGATGCAACAGGGTACAAATCCATTCAGGTGGATATGGAATATGCCGGTGCAAATGTAACGGATCAGGAAGTGGTCGTGTGCCAGAATCAATTGGTGACGAGCCGCATGCCGGATGACATTCCAGCCTTTAACCGTGAATCATTGCGTGTGCTCGAACAATTATCATAGAAGAGAAAAGGAGCCTCCGACTGCTGTCGGAGGCTCCTTTCGATTGAATTAACTGAAAGATAACTGGATGGAATTATTATAAAAAAACCTTGAATCTATAAGTGGTTGCTTATATAATGAGAATCGATAACCTTTAAGGAAGGTGACAGGATGGACTATATTCAAATGGAAGCTTATTTAAAAGCGGTCGGTGACCATAACAGGATGCTTATACTTAACTATTTATCCAAGGACTCTTTATGCATCTGCGAATTCACCGAACTGCTGGATATGACACAGCCGGCCATCAGCCAGCATATGAGGAAGCTGAAGCAGGCCGGTTTGGTGGGGGAAGAGAAAAGGGGCCGATGGACAATCTGGTCACTGAACATCAAACATCCGCTTTATCCCGTGCTGATTCACTTGCTGAGTTTATTGCCGGAACCGGAGCGCACGATTAAAGATTTGATCGAAGAAGGAAAAAAAGTAGTATGTGATTAGGAGTTGTAGCCAAGTGGATGTATTTTTAGCGAGTTTTATCTTTATCGTAACGTTATTGTTTGTTATTCTGCAGCCGCGCGGTCTGTCGATCGGCTGGTCAGCGATTGCCGGAGCGACTGTGGCATTGATATTTGGTGTAGTGGACTTTGGAGATGTCTGGGATGTTACCGGAATCGTTTGGAACGCTACGTTGACGTTTGTCGCATTGATCATCATTTCGTTGATCCTCGATGAAATCGGATTTTTTGAGTGGGCAGCACTACATATGGCGCGCTTTGCCAAAGGCAGCGGGTTGCGCATGTTCGTTCTTGTCACACTGCTCGGTGCAGTAGTGGCGGCATTTTTTGCAAATGACGGAGCAGCGCTGATCTTGACGCCAATCGTTTTGGCGATGGTTCGGGCGCTGAAATTCAAGGATGCGATGATTCTGCCGTTCATCATGGCTTCCGGGTTTATTGCCGATACGGCTTCCTTGCCGTTTGTCATCAGTAATCTCGTGAACATTGTATCGGCTGATTTCTTTGGAATCGGCTTCACGGAATATGCCATTACCATGCTTGTGCCGAATCTATTTAGTATTACGGCCAGTATGCTGGTCTTGTATTTGTACTTTAGAAAAGACATTCCAAAAAATTTCGATTCGAGTGCTTTGAAAACACCGGCTTCTGCGATCAAGGACTTGAAAATGTTCCGCCTTTCCTGGGCGGTCCTTGCCGTGTTGCTGATCGGTTATTTCACCAGCGAAACATTCGAGATTCCGGTATCGTTTATTGCGGGCACAGTGGCAATCCTGTTCCTGGCCATTTCGCGCAGAAGCAAACATGTTGAAACGATGAGAGTGATGAAGAGCGCTCCGTGGGCAATTGTCTTTTTCTCCCTCGGAATGTATGTAGTTGTCTACGGTCTCAGAAACGTCGGTTTAACTTCAGTGCTGGCTTCGGTCATTGAATGGACCGCCAGCCAGGGCTTGTTCGCCGCTAGTATTGGAATGGGCTTTATCGCCGCAATCCTTTCGTCGTTCATGAACAATATGCCGACCGTCATGATCAACGCATTGGCAATCTCTGAGACAGGCACCACGGGAATTACCCGTGATGCATTGATCTACGCCAATATTATCGGTTCCGACCTTGGGCCGAAAATTACGCCGATCGGCTCACTCGCCACACTGCTATGGTTGCATGTGCTAAAAGCAAAAGGTGTCGATATCAGTTGGGGCTATTACTTCAAAGTCGGAATCATCCTTACTGTACCCACCTTGTTTATCACCTTGACCGGCTTGTATATGTGGCTCTTGATTTTAAATTAAACAAAACAAAAAAGGCTTGCATCGCGCAAGCCTTTTTTTAGTCGAGAAATTTTGCCATGTATAGTTCGTCGTGGAACTGATCATCGATTTTCAGTGAACGCTTTCGTACGCCCTCTTTCGAATAGCCGAGTTTTTCATAAAGCTTCACTGCCGGTATATTTTCTACCACAACAGTCAGTTCCAATCTGCTGATTCCTTTTGATTGAGCCCATTCTTCAGATTTCTCTAGAAGGGAAGTGCCGATTCCTTTTTTCCTGGCTTTGGCTTGGATTCCCAGTACAATTTCTGCGCGGTGTGCTGCGCGTTTGGCGGAATTTCCGATTACCATCGAATAACCCACATGTTCGCCATTCAGGATGGCGATGAAAATAGTGGAGTGGCCTAATTTTTTCCATTCAATAATCTTTTTTCGGACGTTTTGGGTGGATTGAACCCGTTCTTCTTTTGCATAAAGCATGTAATCGGATTCGGCTTCTACCGCTTTCTGCAAGGCAATCAAGGATCTGGCATCCCCGTGTTCGGCTTGGCGGATCAATAAGATATCCTCATCTTTGTCCTTGCCATTGCCGGCGCCCTGATTGGACAAGTCGATTCTTTCGAACACCACGTAGCGGTTTGGTTCGATCTCTTTTACGTAGTAGCCGGCGTCTAGCCAAGCATGGAAATGCTTTGCCGGGGGTTTTGTCTTTTTCCACCAGCTTTGATTTAAGTATGCGGCATTCGGTAATTGCTGACCCATTATCTGCTCAACTTCTATGAAGGTTAGTGTGATGGTTGCATTTGTTGCAGAAGAAAAATAGTCGGCTAACGGAATGTATTTCTTTTCCAAAATTGTAGTCATATAAATCCCTGCTTTCCGCCTTGAGTTTAATTTTATAATGTAAATTATATCATTAGTCCCATAATAATGTATAGTTTTATTTCGGAAAAGTCTTAAAAATGAAATAAATTGAATTTCCAGATTACTTAGCATCCAACTTTAAGATAGTTTCTGTTTGTTACAAGAAGTTCATATGGTAAAATTAGCACCGAGACAATCAATGATCAGGAGGCCATAACATGTCAAAAGTATTTGTGCTGGGCCATAAAAACCCGGATACCGATTCCATATGTTCCGCCATCTCTTATTCGTATTTAAAAAATGAATTGGGCATGGAAACAGAAGCGATCCGTTTAGGGGAAGTTAACAACGAAACGCTTTTCGCTTTGGACACTTATAAATTCGATCAGCCAAGGCTGGTAGAGCGCGTGGCTGGTGAGGTTTCGCAAGTGATTCTTGTCGATCACAACGAACGGCAGCAAAGCGCCGTCGATATTGATGAAGTGCAAGTGATTGAGGTGATCGATCACCACCGGATCGCTAATTTTGAAACGACCGATCCCGTATTCTTCAGAGCGGAGCCTGTCGGCTGCACCACGACCATTCTGCTTAAACTCTTTAAAGAAAACGGCGTGGAGGTACCCCCTAATATTGCAGGGCTTATGCTTTCTGCCATTATTTCGGATTCACTGCTGTTCAAATCTCCAACGTGCACGGACCAGGATGTGAAAGCTGCGAAAGAATTGGCTGAAATTGCCGGTGTGGACGCAGAAGCATATGGGTTGGATATGCTGAAAGCGGGTGCCGATCTCAGCAATAAAACTTTGGAGGACTTAGTATCGTTGGATTCCAAAGAATTTGAAGCCGGAAATCTGCGATTTGAAGTGGCTCAAGTGAATGCCATCGACGTTGACGAAGTCATGGATCGCCAAAAAGAACTGGAACTTCTTATGGAGAAAACCATTTCCGATAAAAATCTCGACCTGTTCGTCTTTGCTGTTACGGATATCCTGAATAATAATTCAGTTGCAATTGTCCTTGGCAAGAGAGCAGGCATTATCGAAGAAGCCTTCAAATCCAGCGTTGTGGATAACCGGGTACTCCTGCCGGGCGTCGTATCTCGTAAAAAACAGATTGTGCCGGTCATAACTGATGCATTGAGCTGACTCCTTTTTGGGAGCCAGCTTTTTTTTATGTATTGCTCTGGATTTCAGCACATTAAACCGCGGAGAATTCAAAGAATGACAATTATCTCAGAGAACTCTCGGGAATGGCAAGCAATCACCATCTGACGCACATTTGTTGCCTGTGAGTCGCCGTATTCTGAAACTCGTCGAGCAGAAAAATTGAGAGCTCATACATCCGTTGATATAGTAGTGGTGAGGTGGATGAAAATGAAAATCGAAATATGGTCAGACTATGTTTGCCCGTTTTGTTATATAGGTAAACGTACACTTGAACAGGCGTTGCAGAAATCCGGGTTTAAAGATCAAGCTGAAATCATATTTAAAGCGTATCAGTTAGATCCTGATGTGCCTGTTGGTTCTGATGTGCCGGTCTATGCCCACTTGGCAAAAAAAATGGGAACGAATATTGAACGGGCTAAAGAAACGGCCAATGGAGTTGTGCAGCACGCGCAAAGTGTCGGGCTGGAATTCGATTTCGATAGAATGGTCCAAGCAAATACCGTCGCCGCTCACCGGTTAACCAAATGGGCTGAGACTCACGGCAAGGGATCTGCCCTCACGGAACGCCTTTTACATGCTTATTTTGTTGAGGCGAGAAATGTCGGCAGCGATGAAGTCCTAATGGATGTCACGGCTGAAGCGGGCTTGTGCACGGAAGGGGCGCGGAAAGTGCTGGATTCCGATCAATTTCAAGCGGAAGTTGAACGTGACATCGCTGAAGCTGTTCAAATCGGCGTACAGGGAGTGCCTTTCTTCGTAGTGAATAATAAATATGCTATTTCAGGGGCCCAACCACTGGAAGCATTTGTCGATGCGCTGAATCAGATAGCAGAAGAGGAAGGCATCCGTCCGAAACTAAAACCGTTGGGCAAAAAACCGACCAGCTATTGCTCGGGAGATTCTTGTGACGGTTGAGCAGAGTTTTTGACTTTCCCTTCCCTGTTCTTTAAAATGAATTTTATCTTGGTTTCAAGATAAATAATGATCTACTTATAAAGGAGCTTTTTATAAAATGAGTGTTTTGGTAGTAAAAGCAAATAACCGCCCAGCTTCTGAAGGCGTATCAAGTAAAATGTATGAAGTGTTCATGGAAAACCTGGGAACAGATGTAGATGTAAACACATTTGATGTTTTCAAGGAAGATATGCCGTATTTTGGTCAGGACTTTTTTGATGCAATGCAAAAATCAGCCCAATCCGAAGAGCTGAATGAATTGGAGCAACGCATCCTAACGGCTGCCAGAAAAGCGATGGATGCTTTTCTTGAAGCGGACACAGTAGTGTTTGCGTTCCCGTTGTGGAACAAGACCATCCCAGCGCCACTTCAAACGTTCATTGATTACATTTACCGTGCAGGCGTTACGTTTAAATATACGGAGCAAGGGCCGGAAGGTCTTGTGCCTGATAAAAAAGTCATCATCTTGAACGCTCGTGGAGGAGTTTATTCTACTCCTGAAATGGCGCCAAGCGAGATGAGTGTGAATTATGTGCGTCAAATCATGAATTTCTTCGGCATCACAGATATCGAAGAAGTGATTATTGAAGGCCATAACATGTATCCGGACCGTGCGCAGGAAATTATTGCGGATGGCATGAAGCGTGTGGAACAATCGGCTCAAACGTTACAAACTGTTAAAGCTTAACAACAAGTGGATGGAGGCGGCTCTCATTCGGCATCATTGCCGATTGGGGGGCCGCCTTTTTTGTTTGCCAGAAAATTGAGCTTTTGCTGGGGCTGCCGGTTAGGAATCTCCCACAAAGGGTAGACATTATTAAAACTTCTTTTTAGGAGGAACGGTATGTCACAAGAATCGAAGAACACGAGAGTCCCTGAAGATTTCAAGTCTTATTGGAGAGAATTTAAAGATGTCCCAAGCTACCCGGCTTTGCAGGAAAACCACTCAACAGAAATTTGTGTAGTGGGTGGGGGCATTGTCGGAATCATCAGTGCGTATTTACTGGCCAAGAACGGCAAACAAGTCACGTTAATTGATGCTGGAAAACTGGTGGATGGAGTGACTGGCTCCACTACAGCTAAGATCACGGCACAGCACGGTTTGTTTTATTATCAGTTGATGAAAACAATCGGAGAAGATCAGGCAAAATTATATTACGAGGCGAATATGGAAGGCTTGAACTGGATCAAGGATAAAGCCGAAGAACTGTCGATCGAGTGTGACTTCTCAACGCAGGACGCTTTTGTTTATTCGCAGTCTGCTTTGAAGGCAAAGTTGATCGAGAAAGAAGCGGAAGCTTACAGCAAGCTTGGCATCGACGGAGGGCTCGCAAAAGATGAAGTGGAATTGCCATATCACGTGGAAGAGGCCATCGTCATGCGGAATCAGGCTCAATTTCATCCGGTGAAATTTTTGGCGAAGCTGGTCGGGGAAATTGAAGAGATGGGCGGGAAGATCTATGAAAACACGCGCGCAGTCAAAATCCTGAAAAAGAATGATCCGGTCGTCCAAACAGAAAACATGTCCCACATTTCATGCGATCAAGTGATCGTGGCTTCTCATTATCCTTTTAATGACGAAGACGGTTTTTACTTTTCCCGCCTTTCTGTCGAGCGGTCTTACGCAATCGGCGTAAAGACAAGCGGCAAGATACCGGCGCATATGTATATCAGTGCCGATTCCCCGTCCCGTTCATTGCGCTATGCTCCGGACGGTGAAGGGGGCAAACTGCTGATCATTGGCGGCGACGGCCACCCGACCGGCAAAAGCAGCGTAGAAACATTTGAGCACTACAAAAACCTGGAGAAGTTCGGGGAAAAACATTTTGGCGTGAACGAAATCCCGTATCGCTGGTCTGCCCAGGATATGACGACGCTTGACCAAGTGCCTTATATCGGGACCGTCACGGCCGGTTACGATAACATCTTGGTTGCCACAGGCTTCCATAAATGGGGGATGTCGAACGGCGCGATTGCGGCAGTCATGTTGACAGATCAGGTGATGGGAAGAGAAAATCGGTACGCGAAATTGTTCAGTCCGACCCGCCCGAAAATGAAAGCCATCGATATCATGAGCTTTATAAAAGACAATGCATCAGTAGGGAAAGAACTCGTCAAAGGGAAAGTGAAGCGGCCATCCAAGTCGCTTGACGAACTTGAAAAAGGCGAAGGCGGCTTAGTGAAAGTCAATGGCAAAAAAGCTGGCGGCTTTAAAGATGAATATGGCCAGGTCCATGTTGTCAGTACAGCATGTACCCATATGGGCTGCGACCTTGGCTGGAACGATGCCGAACGCTCATGGGATTGCCCGTGCCACGGATCACGGTTCTCTTACACAGGGGACGTCCTGAACGGCCCGGCAGTCAAGCCGCTTAAGAAAATCGATCCTCAATGAAAAAATGTATAAAATAGTTGTGCCATGAACCCATGTTCATGGCATTTTTTGCGTTGGCGACTTATGGAAGGGGGTTGGTCGCATAAGCGATTTAGCCGTTTTTTGAGGGGAGAGGCAGCATTAGGGGAGGTATAGTTTGCGAAGTGATCGATCGAAAAATATCTTCAAAATCAGCAGGGTCGCTTCCATTCATGGCAACGCCAAGAACTTCCAAAAGTTCCTTATTGGGTTGAAAGTTGCCATTCGCTGGCGGATGGCTTCTGCTCTGGTGTGGAA
>DATHVY010000236.1:0-14138 GCA_035461045.1 Planococcus sp. (in: firmicutes) | reverse complement strand
GTTGTCGAGGTTGTGCATGCCTCCTTCATATGCGATGCCCTCAGGAAGCGGCTTATACGTATGATAAACAATCACCGTTATATATAGCAGGCCAAACACGCCTGCCGCCGCTGCAATCGTTCTCCTTCGCTTGCTGTAATCTTTCACATTCTTTTTCATTTTCTTCCCCCTATCCTGACTATAAACTTACAGCGAACCGGTTTGCTTTCTTACCGTCACCTTTTTTCATGTTCCCTCTTACCGTGCTCCTATAACCTAAAGGCCAATTGAAAGAATTAACAAAAAGAACTTCCTCGAATCCTTCGGGGAAGTCCATTTTTTAATAGGTAGTCAGTTTGAAAATTTTCTGGAAACCGTAGATGCCGCGCTGCCAAAAAGTGAATGTATCTTGATAAACTTCCGTATCCAGGGTATAGAGCGCATCTTCATTATTCCAAATACGGTCAAAATACTCATCCATCTCGCTGACCAATTCACTGTCGTTCGGTGCAACAATCCGGATATTGCTTTCAACATTGTAATTTTTGAAAGCGCGTTCCGTAAAATTGGTGGAACCACTTGAAATGTAGCTTTCTTCATCCGTTTGAATCATGATCGTTTTTGCATGGTATTGGCCAACCACGGCATTGTACCAGCGGACGCCAATTTGATCGTCGGTTTCTGCAAGCATTTCGTGGACAGCAGGCCGATTCGGCAGGCCCGTTTTCTCGTTACCGAATGCATTTTCATTCGGATCAAGCACCATCCTTACCTCTACTCCACGGTTGACTGCATCTGTCAGTGCCTCGACTGCATCTCCTTCTGAAATGTAGAACATTCCTATACGGATGCTGTCACCTTCTTCCGTTTTTTCAATGTCCGCCAAAAGCGTATCAAGAACTTTCTTTTCTGTCACGTATTGGACCTGATAATCCCCTTGCTGTTCTTCGGCGTCTACACGCGGAAAGTCCGGACCACCGGAAAATTTCGATACGGCTTCTTCTGCTTCCAAAAGATCATTTAAAACCGGACCACTTACTTTAAATGCGATATTGGCATGCAATCCACTGGCATTATGAGGGTTGGCGGAACTGATTATCGCCTCTTGTTCCGTAATGACCACTTTCCGGTGATTCGCTTTGATGTTCATCATTTTCAAATAGGATGAAACGGTCAGGTCAGGCGCATCACTTGCCATGGCGTTGGGCACCCAGCCCCTCCCACCGGCATCAAACCATTGGAAAATGACCCGGTAAAGGCCCGAATACAATGGTGTTGAATCGCGCAGCTTGTCCAGATCAGTTACGATCACTTCGACGCCTTCGTTTTCCAACGTGCCAAGCAGTTGGCTTTCATATGAGCCATAACCAAAGTTCAGTGGATCCGTTATGAAATAAATCGGGAAATCAGCGTCTTCTTCTTTTTTTGCCAATAAATTATCGGTCAATGTTTCCGCAACTGCAGGAAAATCTATATCTTCGTCTGAATAATTATCAAAAAGAAACAAATCAAGGACGATAAATTCCTCCGCTTCATCAATCAAGCTGTATATTTCATCAAATATGCGTAATTCATGTGTCAGGTCTGTCCCTTCCTGATCTTGTGCAAAAGACAGGTCATAAATCAATTCCACATTTTCCACCTGGTGAAGGTCTCCCGCGTATTCAAGGCCTTCAGGCAAAGGTTTGATCGTATGCCAGACAATGACCCCCACATACATCAGCGCCAGCACCCCGATAATAGCCATAATTAGTCTCTTGCGTTTACCCCAGTCGCCAAATTTTTTTCTCATCTTAACATCCCCCCACCTATCCTAATAGTACTTCACATGATGAAAAATTTCTTTACATTTTTTCTATTCTTTCCGGGAAGGGCCAAGGTCTTAAATTCGCATCAAAAAGGTGTGCCGGATTCAATCCCGGCACACCTTTTTGATGCGAAAACGAATATTGTTCATTCTATCAAGCAAGCAAGACGTATTCACGCGTCTGAACATCTTCCAGCAATAAATCTTTCAGCCTTTGCTTGCCTCGAAATAAACGAGACTTCACAGTGCCGATGGAAACCTTCATCGTTTCAGCAATTTCAACCAAAGATAATTGATGAACATAAAAATAGACAATTGTCGAACGGTAGATCGTATCCAGCTCGGATATCTTGTGGCGCAGCAGCGCAGATACGTCCTGCTGTTCCAGGATTTCTTCAGTGGCTTTGTCATCTGATGCGATCAAGTCCAGCAATGAAATATCCAATCCTTCCGGCTGATGCACCATGTGCTTGCTGCGTCTTGTATTCTTGCGGTAACGATCACGGAACGTGTTCATACAAATTGTGGTCAACCACGCTTTCACATGATCCACATCTTTGATGGATGATTCATATCTGACGACCTTCAGCCAAACCTCCTGCATTAAATCTTCCGCTTCCGCTTTATTGCGCGTCAACTTCAAGCATAGATGATAGATATAGCGATGATATTCTGTATAAAGTTGTTCCATGATCGTTCCCCCGTCCGTTGTCCTCTGCTTGCTTATAACCTTATATTGACAGAAGACAATCTTTCACTCTATCGGATTCACTTTCATCTAGCTTACAAAGTTGTAATAAAAGAAAAAATCCCTGCCAACAGGCAAGGACTCTAAGCTAATACTTCATTTTCCAGTTTGGTGATCGTCAGGCGTACGATACGATTGCGATCCATTTCTTTGATTTCGACATGCAGGTTTTCAAAAGTGAATTGCTCCCCTTCTTCCGGTACATGGCCCAGTTGCTGCATAACGAATCCGGCGATGGTATCGTGATCGTTCGGAACCGACACTTTGAACATCGAGTTGACGTCTTCGATTTCCAGACGGCCGTGACACGACAGCGTGGTGTCTGTCATTTCAAAAATAAGTTCATCGTCTTCAACGTCCGTTTCATCTTCGATGTCCTGGCCGATCATTTCTTCAATAATATCTTCATGCGTCACAATGCCCAGCGTGCCGCCGTATTCATCCAGTATGACCGCCATATGTTTTTTCTTGGACATCATCATTTTGAATACTTTTTCGACACTGACCGATTGAACAACGAACAGCGGATTATCATCCATCAGCTCTTCCAACGTCAGGTTGGGATCCATCGACCATTCAATCAGCTTTTTCGAATAGAACAAGCCCACGACATTATCCATGCTTTCTTCGTACACCGGATAGCGTGTATAAGAAGAGTCCAAAATCAGGTCACGGACCTCTTCATATGTGGAATCTATGGCGATGCCCACAGTATCTGTACGGTGCGTTGACATCACATCCGACACGTCTTTGTGAGGAAAGTCCAGGACTCCCTTGATCCGCTCCGATTCATCTTCTTCAAACGTTCCTTCAGTGGAAGCGATATCGACCATCGAGCGAAGCTCTTCTTTTGTCATCGTGGCTTCCTTGACTGTCCCTTTTGAAATGATGCGAATGAAGATATTCGTAAACTGCGCCAAGAGAAAAGTCATCGGTTTAAAAAGAACAACTAAGACCGCGATGACCGGCGCAACGATATAAGCCATTTTGTCAGCAAACGTAGCTGCAATCGTTTTCGGCAGCACTTCCCCGAAAATGATCAAAATGATTGTCAAGATGGCTGTTGCCAGTCCGACTTCCCAGCCTTCCGTAATGGCAATGGTCGTCACTAACGTCGGCAGCATGATATTGGAAATATTATTCCCGATTAGAATTGTTGTGATCATTCGGTCCGGCTTCGCGATCAACTTCTGCAGTTTCTGTGCTTTCACATCTCCCTGCTCGGCGCGAGTGTGGACCTTCATCCTATTTACCGCTGTTAATGCCGTCTCGCTTCCGGAAAGGAAAAACGACATCACTAAGAATATTCCCAATGCTATAAACAAATTTGGCTCCTCCAGTATTAACATCACAATTTTTACGAACTCGTTCCATATTAATCACTATACCACAGGGAATTTCCAAATGTCGAAACACACACGCTGTATGGTATAATTTTTTCATAATTATAAACTATTGAAATGAGGGATTCCATGAAAGCCGAAGCTTTAGACCACTATTTCAAGTCGAACCGTGAAGATCACCTGGAGGAATTAAAGTCATTTTTGCGCATTCCTTCTGTCAGTTCACTGTCCAAACACAAAGACGACGTCCGAAACGCTGCAGTATGGCTCACAAAAGCACTGAAAAAAGCGGGGCTTGAACATATCCGTATCGATGAAACCGAAGGCCATCCGGTCGTTTACGCGGACTGGCTGCATGCCGAAGGTAAACCGACTGTCCTGGTATACGGGCATTATGATGTGCAACCGGTTGATCCGCTCCATCTATGGGAGACGGCTCCCTTCGATCCGCATGTGCGTGACAATAAGCTGTATGCACGGGGCGCAAGCGACGATAAGGGACAAACCTTCATGCATATCAAAGCGGTCGAAGCCCTTCTTCACTTGAATGGAGAGCTGCCGGTGAACATCAAATTCATCATTGAAGGTGAAGAAGAAATCGGGAGCCCAAGCCTTCCTGCTTATGTAGAAGCGAACAAAGAGGAATTGGCAGCGGACGTGATTGTTATTTCCGATACTGGCATGCAAGCTCCGGGCCGCCCGGCTGTCTGTTATGGATTGCGCGGACTCGCCGGCATCCAAATTGACGTCAAAGGACCGAAAGGCGATTTGCATTCGGGTCTTTACGGAGGCGCCGTCCAAAACCCCCTTCATGCTATCGTAGAAATCCTGCAATCTTTCCGGGACCGGGAAGGTGTTATTCAAGTGGAAGGATTTTACGATGATGTTCTGCCCGTTTCCGACAAGGAACGAGCTGAATTTGCAGCGCTCGAGTTCGATCTGGAAAATGAAAAAAGAGAACTTGGAATCGAGGAAGATTTTGGTGAAACCGGCTTCACTTTCACTGAGCGCACCTGGATCCGACCAACTCTCGAAATTAACGGCATCACCGGAGGCTTTTCCGGGGAAGGCATCAAAACCGTCCTGCCTGCTGAAGCGAGTTCGAAGATTACGTGCCGCCTTGTCCCGGACCAGGATCCGGATGATATCATCGCCAAATTGAGAGCTCATGTCGAAGCCCATAAACCGAAAGGGGTGACGGTAGAGATTTCGGAGTTCGATAAAGGCAAGCCTTTCTTGACGCCATATGACCATCCTGCCATTCAGGCAGCTGGACGCTCCTATGAAAAAATCTATCAAGTACCGACAGCCTATACCCGTATGGGCGGTTCCATCCCGATCGTGGCCGCGTTCGATGAGATCCTCGGATTGCCCGTCGTCCTGATGGGATTCGGCCTCGCTTCAGAGAATTTCCATGCACCGAACGAGCATTTCCATCTTGTAAATTTCGATAAAGGTCTTCGAGTGATCGGCGACTATCTATTCGAAGTTGCTAAATTATAGTAAGCCCTCTGATAAGGAACCTTCCATTGCTGGAAGGTTCCTTATTTTTTAAAATTTGGAATACATCACCTTTTAATGTTATTCATTCCCTGCCTTTAAACCTGCATAGAAACAGGCAGTTCCCATTATTCTTATCTGAACTATCTATGAAATACTATTCATGTTATAGTTTTATTATTCAAATAATTAGACAAGGTGGGAGATTCTTGATGAAAAAACCAATAGCGTGGGTTATGGATACAACCGGATTTGTAACAGAAGAATTCAAAGCACATCCCGATGTTTATATTGTGCCGCTGAACATTCATTTCGGTACAGAGGAATATATCGATGACGGGGTTGATTTAACAAACGAAGAGCTTTACCAAAAAATTAAAGCGGCTTCCGAATTCCCGAAAACTTCCCAGCCTTCAGCCGGAAAATTCGCTGAACTATATGAAAAGCTCGAAGAAGAATATGAATGCGCAATCGCTATCCATGCTTCTGCACGCTTGAGCGGCACAATCGCTTCCTCTATTACAGGAGCCGACATGACCAACTTCAAAGTATACGCTGTGGATTCGATGGCCCTCTCATATGGCCTGTCCGGTTTGCTTGAGCGCGGGATGAAGCTCCAGGACCAGGGTCTCGAAGCTGAGGAAATTGCCCACCGCCTTGAAACCGAAACCAAGGATTTCAGAAATTACATCCTGATTGGCAACTTGACCCAGCTCTATAAAGGCGGACGCATGAGCGGTGCCCAATATTACATCGGCAGCTTGCTGAAAGTCAAACCGATTGTACAAATCAGCGAAGAAGGCGAATTAAAACCGATTGACAAAGTCCGCTCCAACAAAAAGGCGGTTCAATATTTAGTCGACCATGCTTATCAAGATCACCAGGAATACGGCGTTTCAAGATTTCAGATCATGCATGGAAATGTCTTGTCAGAAGCGGAAAGCATGAAACAGGAAATCTTGAACAAAATTCCCGAGGCCGAAATCCAGGTCGGAAACCTCAGCTCTTCACTTGCTGTGCATGCAGGAGAAGGAACTATTGCTTTGATGTGGAGAAAAATCCCTGCACAACCCTAAAACCCACTAATACAAATGGCATTGAAAATGCTTCCATAGCCACAAAATTCCACCCCATCCACTATGCGCCTAAAAGGCTATTCCCCTTCGTTTCTGTTACAATAAAAGGAGAATAATGGATGGGGTGTATTGTATGCAACATTTAGAGAGGGAGTTAAATGATTCTGTTTTTCTATGTGATGCTAAAGGACAGCTGAACCCTTCCGCCATCGGGTATGCGAAACAACCTCTTGTTGAATGCAATTTACGTAGAAATTTCATGAGAAAGAAAAAATGGAATAATTGGTGTGTTTTCGGTGAGGAACTCATGGTATCAGCCTCCATCGGCCATTTGGATTACGCCACTGTTTGCAACGTGTTTGTGCTTAACTATGATACCCAGCGCTTTCATGAAAAAACAGTCGTTCTTCCGTTTATCCGGCAAGTGAAACTTGCAACGAAACCAATGGATACAAGTTATTTCAAGAATGAAGATTTGGTTGTGGAGTTCTCCCCTAGTGACCAAGTCACCAACTTGGCCGTGACCACCGATGATTTTGACGGGGAATCGCTAGTTGTCAATCTCATCGTTGAACACCCTGAGGATCATGACTCTTTGAACGTTGTCATCCCTTGGAACCGCCAAACCTTTCAATTTGCAGGAAAGCATTTGTCCCTTCCTGCATCAGGCACTGTAATGCTTGGAAGCAAGCGTTTTGAATTTGACGAAGACTATAGTTTTGCGGTTTTGGATTACGGGAGAGGCGTATTGCCCCGCGAGTCACTGCGAAACTGGGCTGTGGCGTCCCAAAATTCATATGGCAAAGTCCTCGGACTGAATTTTGGCGGAAAATGGACAGACGGCACCGGAATGACGGAAAATGCTTTTTTCGTTAATGGGGATATGACGAAAATCCACGAAGATATTTTATTCCATTACAACAAAGACAATTACAAAGAACCCTGGCTGGTCCACACGAAGTTTTCCGACGATGTGAAATTGACATTCACGCCTTTTTTCGAAAGAGTTTCCGCTATTGATTTGAAATTGGCTAAATCGGAAGTGCATCAACTGGTAGGCTATTATAATGGCTATGTCCGCTATGGAAATGGAGTAAAATTAAAAATATCCCAAGTGCTGGGATCAATCGAAGAGCATTATGCAAAATGGTAAAGACGCATTGAGCGACTCAATGCGTCTTTTTGTGTATTTAGGAAAAATTTTCTTAATTAAATAAAATATATACTTTTATCGGAATAAAATAACTGATAAACTTCAAGTTCTATGCTGCAGAATCGTATTCCCCGACTATTGGTGCGTATTTCTAGGGCTGTGGAGCGTATTTTCTAAACATTGGAGCATATTCGGTCAACACTGGAGCGTAATTACCAAAAAGACGCATTGAGCGACTCAATGCGTCTTTTTTAATATGACATTCGATTCATCAGCAGCTCTGGATAATCACTGAAAACCCCGTGTACCCCGGTTTTCATCAGTTCTTCGGCATACTCAAAGTTGTTTACGGTATAGACGTAGACAACCGAACCTCTTCTCAATGCTTCGCTGGTCATTTTGCGGAAAGCACCGGCCAAAGAGACATGCAGCCGTTGAGTGCCGATGACTCGGGCATAATCATAAATATCAACCATAATCTCATCCGTCAGAATGGCTGTTTTCACCGATGTTTCCCTGCAGACTTTCAAGACATCTTCATGGTTGAACGATGAAATGACGATGCGTCGGGTAAATCCCCTGTTTTCAATAATGCCGAGCATTTTGTCGATCAGTGAATCGTATGGAAAAACATTTGATTTCACTTCGATATTCAAGATATGATCGGTTTCCTCGAACACATCCAGCACTTCATCCAAAGTCGGTATTTTCTCTCCCCGCCACTCGTCCGAAAACCAAGAGCCGCAATCCAAATCTTTCAGTTCATCAAGCGTCATATCTTTTACATACCCAGTCCCATTTGTCGTCCTGTTGACTTTGGTGTCATGGATCACGACTATTTCGCCATCCTTGGACAGCTGTACATCAAACTCTACACCTGTAATCGGCAATTCCGCTGCCGCGCGGAAAGCAAGCAGGGTATTTTCCGGATAGGAACCGGAACAGCCTCTGTGCGCATAAATTTTCACGAAACTCCCCCTCTAAATATCTGTTCTGATCTCCCATAATTCAGGGAAAAAGTATTGATCGAGCACTTTCTTTAGATAATTCACACCGGATGATCCGCCTGTGCCCTGCTTGAAGCCAATGATTCGCTCCACCGTCTTCATATGACGGAAACGCCATTGCTGCAGCCAGTCTTCGATATCCACTAATTTCTCAGCCAGCTGATAAAGTTCCCAATATTCATCCACGTCGCGATAAACCGTCGTCCAGGCTCTTCGGACACTGTCATTCGGCAAATAAGGGGCGGAAACGTCCCGCTCTAAAACATCCTGGTCAATTTCAAATCCGCTGCGTGCCAATTTCTGGATTGCCGCATCATAAAGTCCGGGCTTTTGGAAAGCTTCCGTCAACTGTTCAAGAAGAGCCGGATCTTTTTCATAAATCTTCAATACATGCGACGTTTTATATCCAAGCGCAAATTCGATCATCCGGTATTGGTACGATTGAAATCCGCTGGCATCACCCAGATCGCCTCGAAATTCCATATATTCTGCAGGGGTCAGCGTCGAAAGCACATCCCAGCCTCCAATGATTTGCGATTGGATCCTGGAAACCCGCGCCAGTTGCTTGAACGCCGGCTGCATATCATCTTTGTCGATATGTGTGATGGCCGACTGCAACTCGTGCAAAATCAGCTTCATCCATAATTCGGAAACTTGGTGGATGATGATGAACAGGGATTCGTCATGATGGCCACTGACCCCATCCTGCGCGCTCAATAATTGATCCAAATGCAAGTATTCCCCATATGTCATGCTTTCTTTAAAATCCGTCCGGATATTCTTCTCCGAGGCGGCTGCTATATTCTGACCGTCCATATCGTGTTTCATGAATAAAACTCCGTTCCTGCTCTGCTTAGGCTAGGCTCAACTAGAACAATTCCAGTCTTAAGAGGATGAATTTCCAGCTTGTCGGTTCTCAGCCTTGCTCCCAGTATTCCACTGTGCTGATCACTTCAAATCCGGCTTTTTGATAGACGCTGACAGCATCATTGTCAGTGTCCATATCCAAAAGAATTTCACCTTTGTTTTTTGTAAACGCGAAATGCCGGCACCACTCAAGAAAAGTCTGGCCATATCCATTGCCCTGCTCATTCTCCCGCACGGTAAAGGAAGTGATCCAAAAAGTTTCAGGTTCTTCGACAATTGCCACCGTCGCCAGCACTTCATGGTCCTTTTTCATCAAAAATACGGCCCGGCCAGGTTCGGCGATATTAAACTCCATTACCGGCACAGCTGTCTGATCGAAAGCCGAAACAAGCAAGCCTTTTAACTCTTCTCGCTCGCCGTTATAAGGCTCAATCTCAATTCCCTCTGGCATGTGAAAATGCTCCAAGGGAAGAGCCCGGTATTGCATCTCTTTAAAGCTGGGACTGTAATTCAAAGAAGACAAAAATGCACCGGCATTCCCATCTTCCAGGAATGCCGCTGTTACTGCTTCAGCATTCCGCTGCCGGAGTCCATGATGGATGCCATCCGCTAGCGCCGAGCCGATCGATTGTCTTCGGAATTCTTCCGTGACAATCATGGACCATTCATAATGGTGAAGGCCGACGACATCAATCGCTATCGCAAAAGCAAGAAGCTCCTCACCCTCCGAATATGCCAGCACTGCAAAACCACGGGCCAACGGATCGCACCAGGAATCAGCCTGAAGCACCACAGAATAATCCGCTGGATAGTTCTTTAATAAAGTCGTCATATCAGTTGCGGTTTCCCGGTCCAGCGGGAATGATTCTATCGACAGTGAAATATCCATTTTCCAACCGCCCTTTCCGCTTTTATATTCATCGTATCATAAGAAGCCCTAGATGCCAGTGGGTTTCTGAATAAAGAAACAATAAAATCCGGACAATGGAGCGTCCGGATTTTGCCGCTTGTTCAAAAAACTATCATTTCCGAAAAGACGGAGATCGATAATCCAAAAAACAGATTCATTCCTTAGATTTTGGCATCCGCCAGCATGGTTGCATAGTGGCCTCCACTAGCCAGCAATTCGTCTTGCGTGCCCGCTTCAACCAACATTCCTGCGTCCATGACCATGACAAGGTCTGCCTGGCGGACCGTATTGAGCCGGTGAGCGATGACAAAGCTGGTTCTCCCCTCCATCAATCGCTCCAAAGCTTCCTGTATTTTCAATTCGGTGACCGTATCTATGCTGCTGGTTGCTTCATCCAACAGAAGAATCACCGGATCGGCTACCAGCGCCCGCGCAATCGACAGCAATTGCTTCTGTCCTTGGCTGATCATGGAGCCGTCTCCTTCAAGAATTGTTTCATAGCCGTAAGGAAGCTTCTCTATAAATTCGTGTGCATTGGCTTTTCTTGCCGCTTCCATAACTTCTTCATCGGAAGCGTCGAGCCTGCCATAACGGATGTTGTCCAATACGGATGCTTCGAATAAGAATGGATCTTGTAATACAAAAGCGATTTGTTTTCTCAATGTTTCCCTTGGCATTGCAGTGATGGAGGTGCCATCCAAACGGATTTCGCCTTCATTGGCATCGTAAAACCTGGCCAGCAATTGCATGATGGTCGTCTTGCCCGCTCCCGTCGCTCCGACCAATGCCGCAGTTTGTCCGATTCCCACGCTGAAACTGACATTGCGGATGGTCCATTCCTCTTCAGCACCTTCGTATTTAAAAGATACATGATCGAAGACGACTTCGCCCTTCAGTTCTTTATCCGCATTTTTCACTTGATCGTCTTTTTCTTCTGTTTCTCCCATGATGTTAAAAACACGCTCTGCTCCGGCAATGGCCGATAGGACGGTATTGAATTGGTTTGCCAAATCATTTAATGGCCGTGTGAACTGGCGGGCATACTCTGTAAAGATGACGATTACGCCGATGGTTACAGCACTATCCCCACTGAGCGCCAATAATCCGCCGACACCGGCTACGACAGCAAAGCTTCCGTTGTTCAGGAAGTTCATCACTTTCGGGATAAACCCTGAATAGGTCAGCGCCCAGAAACCGGTCCGGCGAAGGCGTTCGCTCTTTTCATTAAATTCTTCCATAACTCGGGGTTCTTGCGAAAAGGCCTTGATGATTTTTTGTCCCGATATGGTTTCTTCAATCATGCCATTCAGTTCCCCGACCGCCTGCTGCTGTTCTTTGAACAATTTGCCGGTCCGTTTCGTAATCCACTTCATCGCGATGTACATGAATGGAATAATGATCAGCGTCAGCAACGTCAAGAGCGGGCTTAACCAGAGCATGACCACGACTGTCCCGGTCAACGTCAGAATACTGGAAAACACTTGGATGAACGAGGTGTTTAATGTGACTGAAACGTTTTCGATATCGTTGGTCATCCGGCTCATCAATTCGCCGTGCTGCCGCTTGTCGAAAAACGATACAGGCAGACGCTGCAAATGGCCGAACAGCCCGGTGCGCATACGGTATATCACTTGCTGTGCGATGCCCACCATCCAATAGTTTTGCATATACAATGAAATCGAATGACCGGCATAAACCACAATGAGCCAGAGAACCACGGTGCCCATTCCGCTAAACGACTGGGGTACGAGGTACGTATCGATGATATAGCCTATAAGGAAAGGTCCAAGGAGCGCCAGCGCAGAGCTGACAAAAACAAGCGACAGCACAGCAATCAGCAGCAGACGATGTTCATCCACCAGTTTCCAGATCCGCTTCAAGGTGGACTTCCAATTCTCAGCCCGTTCGGTCGTTTTGGCTGCCCCTTTTTTTAAGTCTTCTCTTTTAATGACCGGTTCATAGCCGAAAGGCCGTCGGATTGCATCAAACATATTCATCCACCTCTTCTTCCTGCTGCGACATGGCGATCTGCCGGTAGAGATCCGATTTTTCGAGCAATTGATCGTGCGTGCCGTAAGCGGAAATCTCGCCTTCTTCCATTAACAGGATGCGGTCCGCCTTCATCGCTGTCCGGATTTTCTGTGTCACTACGAGCATAGTCGCCTGCTCTCTTTCAAGCTCTTCCCATAAAGCCGCTTCTGTTTTGACATCCAATGCACTTGTACTATCATCCAGGATCAGGATGGAAGGCTTGCGGACGAGTGCCCGCGCAATTGAAAGCCGCTGCTTCTGTCCTCCAGACAAATTGACGCCCTTTTGGCCGACCCGAGTCTCGTAAGCTTTCGGGAAACGGACGACGGTATCATGAATTTGGGCCTTCATCGCCGCATTCTTCAAATCATTTTGTTCAACCCGTTCTTTGCCCCACGACAGATTGTTCGAGATGGTTCCCGTAAACAGCATCGACTGTTGCGGAACAATCCCGATCGTTTTGCGAAGTTCCCTCAAAGACCATTGCTGAACGTCTCTGCCATGAATATGCACACGGCCCTCAGTAGCATCATAGAAACGCGGGATCAGCTGGAGCAGGGATGATTTCCCAGAACCCGTCGCTCCCATAATGGCCAGCTTTTCATTCGGTTCCATGGCAAACGAAATATTTTTCAGCACCGGTATGGAAGTTCCCGGATAAGTGAAGCTCACATTGTCGAATACAATCGAGCCACGACGGATCGATTGGTCTTCGCCTTTTCCTTCCCCCTGATTTTCACGGATATCTTCAGCTACCAGCACTTCTTCGATTCGTTCCGACGATGCTTTGGCACGGGCGAAGGCCATGATGATGAAAGAAAACATCGTGAAAGCGCCTGTCATCCGCATCCCGTAATTGACGATGGCAACAAGCTCACCGATCTGCGCGCCTCCATTTTGAATTTCAGAAGCACCGAACCACAAGACCGCCAACAAGGAAATGTTCATGCCGAACAGCAAAATCGGTAAAATGATTTCCATCGTCCGGAACGCTTTGACCGTATCAATTCTTAAGGAACCGGCCACTTCTGAAAACCGATTCGTTTCATATTTGCCGCGCAAATAAGCTTTGATCAATCTGACCGCCTGCAAGTTTTCCTGGATTAACCGATTGACCCGGTCTAGACGCCTTTGAACAAAACTGAAATACTTGACGCCTTGTTTTACCATAATCACTAAAAAGAACAGCAGAACCGGGAATAGGATCACCAAATAAATAGCCAGCTTCGCGTTGACGACAAACGCCATGATAATGCTTCCAACCACCAGCAAAGGGGCACGCAGCATAATTCGCAATCCCATGAACAGGACGTTTTGGACCAAGGTAATGTCGCTCGTAAGCCGTGTGATCAGTCCGGAAGCGGGAAACTTGTTGAACATGGCAAGGGAAAAGGATTGAATCCTGCCATAGACTGCCCCGCGCAGATCATAAGAAAAACTTTGGGCTACATGCGCCGCAAAATAAGAGTTTGAGATTCCCGCAAATAAGGCGACAACGGACAAACCCATCAATATAATGCCCAGGCGGATGATTTCATCACGGTCACCCGTCATAATTCCATCATCGATGATGCTAGCGATGATCAAAGGCTGCAAAAGCTCCACCGTCAATTCCAGGAGCATCAAAGTCAAGGCGATTGCGATAAAGAATTTATATGGTTTGGCATAAGAAAATACAGTCTTCAAAGAAATAGCCTCCTGAAATTTCGTTACTCGA
>DATHVY010000235.1:0-7478 GCA_035461045.1 Planococcus sp. (in: firmicutes) | reverse complement strand
CAGGACGATGAGTTTTATATTTTCGTCGGCGACTTTGTCGACCGCGGAATACAGAACGCCGAGACGCTTTCTTTTCTGTTTTCAATGATGGACAGAAAAAACGTCGTGTTCCTGGAAGGAAACCACGAGATTCATCTGTGGAATTGGGCGAACGGACGGACCGCCGCTTCGAAAGAGTTTGAAAAAAACACCCGCCTTGAATTGGAGCGAAACGGCGTGTCGAAAAAGACAGCGCGTTCGTTTTATCGAACGCTTCACCAATGCTTCCTTTATACTTACGGCGACAAGCGCGTGCTCGTGACACACGGCGGGCTGCCACATATCCCGGACAACTTGCTGACGGTTCCGACTGAGCAATTGATCAAAGGGGTCGGCGATTACAATACGGAAATCGACCTCTTCTTTACTGATCAGGCTTTGACATCCGATTATCAGATTCATGGCCACCGCAATATTCAACGGCACCCCACTCAAGTGACAGCGCGCACATTCAACCTGGAAGGCCGAATCGAAAAAGGTGGACACTTACGTACAGTCAGCCTTACAGCGGATGGTTTCTATGTGCTCGAAGTGAAGAACACAATCTTTAATGACCGGTTCATCGAACGGGAAATCACAGTCGATGCGAACAACCATGAGTTATTGCAGCTACTGCGGTCCAACAAGCTCATCAATGAGCGCAAGCAGCCCGAATCCAACATCTCGTCCTTTAACTTCAAACGGGAAGTGTTTCATGACGCACTTTGGAACAGCCAAACCACGAAAGCGCGCGGACTGTTTTTCAATACGGAGACCGCGGAGATTGTCGCACGCAGCTATGATAAATTTTTCAACATTGGGGAAATGCGTTCGACGGAGCTCGCTTCTCTCGAAAGCAGCCTGATGTTCCCTGTGCAGGCTTACGTGAAGCCGAACGGTTTTCTTGGCATCACCGGTGTGGACGCGCAATCCGATCAATTGATCATCGCGAGCAAATCAACAACGGCCGGTCCTTATAAGGAGTGGTTCGAAACAATTCTGATGTCCTCGCTTCCAGGAAATACCATCGAGAAGATGAAGGAGTTTATGAACCGGACGAACACCTCTTTTATCTTCGAGGTGATCGATCCGAACAATGATCCACATATGGTGGAGTACGAGCAGCCACATCTCGTCCTGCTCGACATCATCTATCGGACACCAAAGTTCGACAGGTTTTCATATGAAGAGCTGCAAACCACGGCACTAGAATTCGGCATGATCGCGAAAGAGCGCGCAGCAAGCTTTGCGGACTGGCAGGCGTTTGCGCATTGGCACGACGCGGTTACCAATGATTGGTCGCTTGAAATTGAAGGGTTTGTGCTGGAGGATTCTGACGGCTTTATGACCAAAATCAAGTTGCCCTACTACTCATTTTGGAAGTGGATGCGGAGCGTCAAGGACCGTGTCGCCAAAGGGCAAGCTCTTTCAACCGAAGCATTGGCGGATCCCTTGGCAAAACGCTTTATTGACTGGCTGGAACTGCATGAGGACAAGGCTCAATTGTTCGAAACCGACATCATTACGTTGCGTAAGGCTTTTGAAAAAATGGCGGTGTCGGAGTCTGTCGAGTGAACCTTTTGTTTTACCACTCACTTAATCAGAGCACTCCTATGATGTATTCTGCAACCAGTTTTGCCTTGACCACAGAAACTTATCAATATAGGGTTAATGGTAAGGTGTTTGTAAGGACGGCCCACTGGCAGTCTTCGAGGAGGAATTGAAGCAATGCAGGAAAAGAAAAGGGAATCCAACCACGACTCATTAAAAGCAGTTTCCTATAAATTGTTTCAAGTGATCAGCGATGAGTTGGGTGTGAATACCGCTTATGTAACGCAGCGAGGATCAAAAGCGATGCAAGTCATCAGTTCGTTCAATAAAGATCATTACATCATTCCAGAAGGCTACCAGGTCGATTATGATGGAACCTTTTGCCGTTTGATCATTCAAAGTGAAAATGAATCGATGCACACAAATAATTTAGGCTATTTCACCTTGACGAAAGATTTGGAAGTTACGGAGCAGTTGGAGGTCAAAGGCTTTCTTGGTGTAACCTTGCGCGACTTTCACGGAAATGTTTTCGGCACATTATGTGTGATGGATAAAGAAGAAAAAGAGTTCACCGAAAAAAACATTCAATTTATGAAGAATATCGCTGAAGTCCTGTCTTACGTAATTCATCTGGATAACACCATTGCAGACATCGAGTTGCTGAGCGTCCCGATCATCCCGATCAAACAAGGCCTTGCGATTTTGTCCCTGCAAGGAAATATCAACGAAGAGCGCTCTCAGAAAATACTGGAGGATACGTTGCAGTATGCCGCTGGAAACGGCAGCCATTCGTTCATTATCGACTTGTCCCAACTTGTCTTATTGGAAAACCGTTTCCCGGATATCCTGAAGCACCTCGTACTGGGCTTGAACATTATGGGCATACGCGTCATGATGACCGGACTGCCTCCTTGGCTTGTCAGCATGCCGGAAGTCCGGGATCATTTGGTGGATTTGAAAACAGAATACGTCAGAGACATCGAGTCGGCGTTGAATAAGATCGGCTATACGTTGCAGAAATAAATGAAGAATGCACAAATGAACGAAAAGGAAGAGAGCATGCTAACCCACGCATGCTCTCTTCCTTTTTTTACTGTGTTGCTATCCTCTTCTGTGTGCGTTTGCTCCTCCAGTTTCTATACAACTCTTTAGCATTTAGTCGGACTCGCCACCAAATTTCCGGCCAGCCAAAAGTTACAGTTCTTCATCCGTTCTCGTGACTTTGCCCCCGGTTTCTTTCACTAATCCATCCAACACTGACTCTTCATATTCCTTGCCAATCGCGATGACCCCCGTCGTCCCTAACTCGATATTCCCAATTGTTTTTTTGAACAATTCTTCAGTGGATTTCATTCTTTTCAATTCTTTGCTGGTCCCGATCATGCCACCTGTTAAGGTACCGAAGAGCACGCCGAAAGGGCCCCCTAAAATACCAACAGCCATGCCGATTAACGCGCCTTTTGTAGCTTTATTAGATTTTGATAGGTCCGCAGCGTCCTTGAAAGCAAATGCTCCGTTCTCTTCCCTTTCGATCACGACGATTTGCTGCAACTCGATTAACCCGTCAAGATGATACTTTTTCAACTGGCTGAACAACTGATACGCCTTCAGGTTGTCGTCGAATGAAATAGTAATAATGTGATACGGTTGTGCGTTTTTTTTGGACATTGAGATCTCCTCCACTTGATTAGTCGTCGATTTCAACTGACTTCTGCGCTTAATAGATGATAGATGCCAAAATGCCTCAAAGGAAAATGTCCCGCATAAATTTCAACCTAAAATACAACAACAAAAATCTATCACAATAAACTAAAATTACCCGATTAACCGGTGAATTAATCCTCAAAACAGACTGTACATAAGTTTTTTCATGCACAAGAAATCAGCAAACCGTTAAAAAATATTTACCTAGTATTCAGATTTTTTATTTAAGACATGCCTGAAATACTCCTGCATCTCTCCGTTTCCACGGAATCTAGCAGGCAATATTCGGGCAACTTCTTCACGCAGTGCTCGCCGGTCAAAGATTCCATTATAATTTTTGTTATCCTCTAAATAGAGCATTTTAACAATCGGATCGTCTGGTTGAAGCTCATAGGCTTTTTGGTACATCTCACTTGTGATCGTCTCGTCGTCGGCCTCAAAATAGAAAGGGAACATATAATTCATGTATCCAAATATCCACAAGAACTCAGATTGGTGCTGAAAATGACGTTGGCCAAATTTCTCTAAATCATTTAACAAGGGAACAAAATCGACATAATCTTCTTCTATATCGCTTGTGTCCACAGTCATGAATGGTTCGACCACTATAATCCAGACCAGAAAACTGAGCCTTAGGAACACCTTTAAATTCAGCCGGTCTTTTTGCCAAACAGCATACATCTGATACATCGCCTGGCCGTAGTCTTCTTGCGCTTCCAAATCATCAATCGCTTTCCATTCCCAATCGATCATACAGCACCCCCTCTTCTCCTTCGGACAACGTCCTTTAACTCCTATTATTCTTCATTAAATTCATCATAACTTATCAAAAGGAATTTCCTAAGTAATTTTCCGATTTTTCTCTAAACAGTAAACACCACATGATATAATGATCTTAAAGAAATGTTCGGAGCATTGGGAGGTTGTCTGAAATTGGTTGAAAAAAAGCGCAGCAAGCTGGCAGAGCTCGACGGGTTGCTCAAAATTCGGCATACGGTGAAGAAATTGGATAAAGGCTCTTACCTGTTCCAGGAAGGCGATGCGGTAGAAGCGCTGTACATCATCCGCGAAGGGAAAGTGCAGATTGGCAAAGTGACACCGGAAGGCCGGGAACTCAGCCTGAAGATTTGCGCCACCAATCAATTGATCGGGGAAATCCGGATTTTTTCCGAACCGGCGAACTACCGGTTGGATGCACGCGCACTTGAAGATTCGAGCTGCTACCGGATTGCGCTGTCCGATCTCGAAGATGAGCTGCTGAAAAACAGCGGGCTCGCCATCGCATTCATGAAATGGATGGGCATTGACCAGCAGAAAACCCAGACGAAATTCCGTGACCTTTTGCTGCACGGCAAAAAAGGCGCACTGTATTCGACACTGATTCGTCTCACCAACAGCTATGGGGTGGAGCGCGAGGACGGCATCCTGATCGACATGGTACTGACCAATCAGGAGCTTGCCAATTTCGGCGGCATGACGCGCGAAGTGGTCAACCGCTTGCTTGCCGAGCTGAAGAGGAACGGCACCATCTCCCTGCACCAAGGAAAAATCGTCGTCCACCAGCTGCAACTGCTGAAGGATGTCATTCACTGCGAAGAGTGCCCGGTCTATCTTTGCCGGATCGATTGAAAGTCTGCCCAATGGGGCAGGCTTTTTTTTAGCCATTTTTTGTCCTTTTTTTGAAGTCTTGAGAAAAAAAGCGGCGAGTGTGACTTTTGTCACAATGCAGGGGGCACGAAAAGCATATTCTTTCCCTATAGAGCAAATTGACTAGAGGTGAAAAGAATGGAAAAAAAGCAGGAACATGAACACGATCATCTTGATTTGAGAGGCACGCTGTTCAGTGTCATGGTGGTCGGCGCCATAATCGTCGGCATGTGGGTCGTTGTATATCTTATGTATATGGGCAGATAGAGAGGAGAAAAAATAATGCATTTGCACAAATTCGAAAAAATCTGGCTGATCTTCGGGATCGTCGCCCTTGTGGTTTTCCTGGGAGTGGTCGGAATCACCGCATTCTCGCATGACCATACCCCTTCCGGCGGAATGGATACAATCGATCCGGAACAGGTATCAGTAACCGCTCCGTTCGACAACCCTGGCGTCCACCAGCTGGATGATGACACTTATGAGGCGGTCATCATCGCCAAAGCATTCGCTTACGAAGCCCAAGAGCTTCGTGTTCCAGCAGGCAAGGAAATCATTTTTAAGGTGACAAGCACGGACGTGGTCCACAGCTTTACCATCGACGACACAAAAGTCAATATGATGGTCATACCGGGACAAATCACCACTCGGAAATATACTTTTTCAGAACCTGGGACCTACCTGATCTTGTGCAACGAATATTGCGGCACAGGTCATCATTTTATGTATTCGGAAATAGAGGTGTACTAAGTTGATAGCAGCAAAAGACAGTAAAATCGCAATATGGAACATTATCGTCGCGTACAGCGCCTTTCTTATCGGAACCTTCATGGGACTTCTTCAAGTATTTGTCCGCAACGACGCACTCGGATTGCCGGCATGGCTCGATTACTATCAAGTATTGACCGTTCACGGTGTATTATTAGCACTCATAT
Source organism: Planococcus sp. (in: firmicutes) (assembly GCA_035461045.1). Lineage (GTDB taxonomy): Bacteria > Bacillota > Bacilli > Bacillales_A > Planococcaceae > Planococcus. Next base: position 1,623 of record DATHVY010000235.1, on the reverse strand, counting down.
TTACGACCTTTTTTATATTCGGCTTTTTCACGACCGGCATGAGCAAAAGCCTCGGTGCTTTTGGACCGAAAGTGCGGTTGTTTTCCTGGATCGGCTTTTGGGTGACGCTCACCGGCACATTGCTAGCGACCGTTTTGATCCTGATTGGCGAAGCGTCCGTCCTTTATACGTTTTATGCGCCGATGCAGGCAAACGGCTGGTATTACGTCGGCCTTGCGCTGTTCGTCGTCGGCACCTTGATCACCAGCTTTGCGCTGGTCGGGCATTACATGCGCTGGCGCCGCGCCCATAAAGGGGAGCTCAGCCCGCTGTTCGCATTTATGACGGTGACAACCATTGTCATGTGGGCCATTGCCTGCATCGGCGTCGTGATCACTGTTCTGTTTCAATATATTCCGTGGGCATTCGGTTGGACGGACACGATCAACGTCGAACTTAGCCGCTCGCTGTTCTGGTATTTTGGCCATCCGCTTGTCTATTTCTGGTTGCTGCCAGCCTATATCGCCTGGTACGTCATCGTACCGAAGCTGCTTGGTGTCAAAGTGTTCAGCGACTCGCTGGCCCGTCTTGCATTCGTCCTGTTCATCCTGTTCTCGATCCCGGTAGGTTTCCACCACCAACTGACAGAACCGGGCATCTCGAACTTCTGGAAATACTTGCAAGTTGTCCTGACATTCATGGTCATCATTCCGTCTTTGATGACGGCGTTCACCATGTTCGCCAACTTTGAAATTTCCGGCCGCAAAAAAGGCGCCACCGGCCTGTTCGGCTGGATCCGCAAACTGCCGTGGAAAGATGTGCGCTTCACATCGATTTTTATCGCCATGGCGTTCTTCATTCCGGGTGGAGCGGGCGGGATCATCAACGCCAGCTTCCAGCTCAACGAAGTTGTTCACAATACGCTTTGGGTCGTTGGCCATTTCCATATCACCGTCGGCACACCAGTCGCCATGACGTTCATGGGCTTGACGTTCTGGCTCATCCCATACTTAACTGGCCGCCGCTTCACGAAATCGATGCAAAAACTCGCATTCGTTCAAATCATCACCTGGTCCATCGGCATGCTGCTCATGTCTACGGCCCAACATTTGCTTGGACTTCTCGGAGCACCGCGCCGTACAGCCTTCACCGGCTATGGCGATCATCCGTCCACCGTTGAGTGGTTCCAAGGATTGCTGTCCAATCACTTGACGATGGCAATCGGCGGCAGCATTCTGTTCCTGTCGGCCATGATTCTCATCTATATCGTCGTCATGTCGCTGTTCCTGTCTCCGAAAGCGGAGCGGGCTGAACAAGAAGTTGAATTTCCGCTGGCGGAAAGCGACAAATCAAATACACCGCATTTTTTGGAAAACTGGAAAATCTGGATCGGCATCGCATTCGCACTAATCTTCATCGCTTATGCAATTCCGCTTGCCCAGATGATTCATAACGCACCACCGGGATCGTTCGGATTCCGCACATGGTAGGAGGTGAAGAATATGTTCTTAGGAATACTAGCTATGATGGTCACCATCGTGATCTTCACAGCCATCGCCATCGAAACCAGTTCAACTGAGGAAGAATAATTCAAAAAGCGAGCGTTCAAAACGTGTCTTGGTACGTTTTGAACGCTCTTTTTGT
>DATHVY010000234.1:0-7027 GCA_035461045.1 Planococcus sp. (in: firmicutes) | reverse complement strand
ATGGTGCTGCTCGGCGGCACGCTCGGAAACTTCATCGATCGCATGTGGCGCGGTGAAGTGGTCGATTTCATTGATGTTTTGATCCCGGTGGTGAATTATGATTTCCCGATTTTCAATATCGCCGACGCCGCTCTGACGGTGGGAGTCGTAATGATGATCGGATACGTTTTTTATGACGAAATACAAGAAAAGAAAAAGGTGTCTTAATGGAAGATTTAACTATACAAATTACAGAAGAAATGAAAGGGGTCCGCGTGGATCTTGCGGTATCCTCGATTGACGAAGATTGGTCCCGGTCCCAGATCGGCAATTGGGTCAAAGAAGGTCATGTGAAAGTCAACGGCGGGACAGTGAAACCGAATTACAAAGTCAAACTTGAAGATTTGATCATCGTAACGCCTCCGGAATTGGAAGATTTGGACGTTGAACCGGAAGATCTGAATCTTGAAGTGGTGTATGAAGACGAGGATGTACTCGTAGTCAACAAACCGAAGGGCATGGTTGTGCACCCTGCACCAGGCCATTCAAAAGGAACACTTGTGAACGGCTTGATGTACTATTGCACTGATCTGTCCGGCATCAACGGAGTGGTCCGCCCGGGAATCGTCCACCGGATCGATAAAGATACTTCCGGTTTGCTGATGGTGGCAAAAAATGACCAGGCGCACCATTCACTGGTCGACCAATTGGTGAAAAAAACCGTGACCAGAAAATACTTGGCATTGGTTCATGGCCATATCCCGCATGATAAAGGGACAATCGAAGCGCCGATCGCTCGTGATGCGAAAGAACGCCAAAATATGGCTGTTGTTGACCGAGGCAAGCACGCTGTGACGCATTTCCGGGTATTGGAGCGCTTCGGCGACTTCACACTGGTCGAGTGCCGTCTGGAAACAGGGCGCACGCATCAAATTCGTGTCCACATGAAGTATATTGGTTATCCGCTTGTCGGGGATCCGAAATACGGACCGAAAAAAACGATGGATATCGGCGGCCAGGCTCTACACGCGGAAGTGATCGGTTTTGTTCACCCGAAATCCGGTGAGTACCTTGAATTTTCGGCGGAAGCGCCGGAAGAGTTTTCCGAGCTTCTGGAATCTCTTCGAAAGAAAGATTGACAAACGGAAGAGTCTTTCTTTATACTTAAAAAAACCAATCGAATAAGCTGCACCTTTAAAAGCAGTCCAGAGAGGCTGAGAAGGTATGAACGCAAGCCGGAAGTCTGTCTTCCGTGCTGGATTTTTCTGCGCATATAACCTCCCGCCTCTCTGGCGGGAGGTTTTTTATTTTGACTGAGGAGGCAACATGATGGTTGAGAAAGCGGATATTCTGGACGAAAAATCCATCGCCCGCGCAATTACAAGAATTGCCCATGAAATCATTGAACGCAATAAAGGAATTGATGAATGCATATTGGTCGGCATCAAAACAAGGGGAGCGTTCATCGCCAAGCGCCTTGCCGAAAAAATCGAGCAAATCGAAGGCCGGCCGATTATGACTGGCGAACTCGACATCACCCTTTACCGGGATGACCTGAGTGTCAAAAACAAAAATAACGAGCCGCTTGTCCAGCAAGTCGACATCGCACATAACATCTCCGATAAAAAAGTGGTGCTGGTGGACGATGTGCTTTATACCGGAAGAACGGTCCGGGCTGCGATGGATGCCGTGATGGATCTGGGCAGACCCTCGCAGATCCAGTTGGCGGTCCTGATTGACCGGGGACACCGGGAACTGCCGATACGCGCAGATTTCGTCGGAAAGAACATCCCGACTTCGAGCAATGAGCGCATCGTCGTTCAAATGGAAGAAAGCGACGGCAAAGACCGGGTAGCTATACACGAATAATAGAATGGAGCGAACAAGTTTTGAATGATGCAGTTTTAGATGTAAATGACAAACCGAAAACTGGCCAGTGGATTTCACTGAGCCTTCAACACATGTTCGCCATGTTCGGCGCAACAATACTTGTCCCGCAACTGGTCGGGTTAAGTCCGGCCATCGCGCTTCTCACAAGTGGAATCGCAACCATCATCTTCGTCCTGATCACCCAGTTCAAAGTACCAGCTTACTTGGGTTCATCGTTTGCATTTATCGTACCAATACAAATCGCCACTGAAACGGGTGGCATCGGCTCTGCCATGATTGGAGCCATGTTCGTCTCAGCAGTCTATGCGATCGTCGCATTGATCATCTGGAAAACCGGATTTTTATGGCTGATGAGAATCTTGCCGCCTATCGTGGTAGGTCCGGTCATCATCGTAATCGGACTGGCATTGTCAGGCACAGCAGTGGACATGGCGATGAACATACAAACTGCCGGAGGATCCGAATACAGCCTGCTTCATTTCTCAGCTGCATTGGTCACCTTGGCTACTGCCATCATTTGTACGATTTACTTTAAAAACATCATTTCACTGATGCCGATTCTGATCGGAATCATCGTTGGATATATTTACTCGGCCATGATCGGCATTATTGATTACACTGCAATCGGAGAAGCAAACTGGTTTCAGGTGCCGGAATTTTTGATTCCGGGATTGGATTACTCGTTCCAGGTCACGCCAACCTTGCTGTTCGTCATGGTACCGATCGCGATTGTCACTATCTCCGAACATATCGGGCATCAACTGGTACTTGGGAAGATCGTTCACCGGAATTATATCAGAGACCCTGGACTTCACCGCTCCATCCTGGGAGACGGAATAGGGACATTCATTTCTTCTCTTGTCGGCGGTCCGCCAAAGACTACATACGGTGAAAATATCGGAGTCCTGGCAATTACGCGGGTTTTCAGTATTTACGTCATCATTGGAGCGGCCATCTTCGCGATGCTGTTCTCATTTCTTGGAAAACTGATGGCTTTCATCGAAACCATCCCAACTTCTGTATTGGGAGGCATTTCAATTCTGCTGTTCGGCATCATTGCCTCATCCGGGTTGCGGATGCTGATTGATAACGGCATCGATTTTGGAGATAAACGCAACCTGGTCATTTCTTCTGTAATCTTGGTGCTTGGCATCGGCGGTGCCAGCCTTGAATTCTCAGAAACTTTCCAGGTTGAGGGAATGGCATTGGCTGCGATTGTCGGGGTGTTATTGAACCTGATCCTGCCTGGCATGAAAAAAGAAGAACTCGACGACGGAACAGAATAAATACCTTTTAATGAATGTCCAGAGAGGCATGGAAAGGGTTGACGACAGGGCGCATTCCGCCTTGTTTCCTCACACCTTCCTGCCCTCAGGAAGGTGTTTTTTTAGGAAGGAGGAAAAGTTATGCCGAATATCTTATCAATGAACGAACTGCCCAACCGGAAGATTATGCAGATTCTGGACCGCGCTGAGAAATTCGAAAAGGGTGAGCATGTTCCTCTAGAGGGAACCGTGGTAAATCTATTTTTCGAACCGAGTACGAGGACCAAAATGAGCTTTGAAATGGCGCAACATAAAATGGGATTGACGGTGCTGCCTTTTGAAACTGCATTTTCCAGTGTGTTAAAGGGAGAAACTTTGTATGACACAGTGAAAACGATGGAAAGTCTCGGCGTCGACAGCGTCATCATCCGGCACGAGGATGAAGAATATTATAAAACGCTGGAAGGCTGCAATGTGGCGGTCATCAATGGAGGAGACGGATCGGGACAGCATCCGACACAGTCACTTCTCGACCTTTACACCATCTATCAGGAATTTGGCAGGATCGAAGGCATCCACGTCACCATCGTCGGTGACATCGCACACAGCCGGGTAGCCAAATCAAACGCGGCTGCGCTGAGAAAGCTGGGAGCAGAAGTGAGCTTTGTCTGTCCGAAAGAATGGAGCGGGGAATATGAGAGTTCTGAACATCTGGATGACTTCATCAAGGACACGGATGTTGTCATGATGCTAAGAGTACAGCATGAACGCCATGCAGTTGCGGCATTGTTTTCCAAAGAAAATTACCATGAACAGTATGGGCTGACTCTTGCAAGGGAAAAAAAGATGAAGCCATCCGCAATTATTATGCATCCGGCGCCAATCAACCGCGGAGTCGAGATTGCCGACAGTTTAGTGGAATGCAAACGTTCAAGAATATTCAAACAAATGGCAAACGGTGTGTTTGTCCGAATGGCTGTACTGGAATATGCAATGAAAGGGAGAGAATAGATGAACTTATTTATTTCGAACGTTAAAACACTGCAAAACGGAGAACTTGCAACCACGAATATAAGAATAAAAGAGGGAATCATCAGCGAAACGGGCGAGCATTTGAAAGCCCATGATGAAAACGAAATTGACGGCAAAGGCCGGATGATTGCACCAGGATTTGTGGATGTCCACGTCCATCTTCGCGAGCCGGGCGGCGAACAGAAAGAAACAATCGAAACGGGGACAAGATCCGCTGCAAAAGGCGGCTATACGACGATTTGTGCTATGCCGAACACACGTCCAGTGCCCGACACGAAAGAGAATCTGCAGCTGGTCAACTCATTGATCGAGAAAAATGCGCTTATCCGGGTTTTGCCGTACGCTTCCATCACAATACGGGAAGCGGGAAAAGAACGGACCGATTTAAAAGAATTGAAACAGCACGGAGCGTTCGCCTTCACCGATGACGGCGTAGGCATCCAGGAAGCAGGCATGATGTATGAAACGATGCAGGAAGCGGCTGAAATTGGTATGCCCGTCGTCGCGCATTGCGAAGATAACAGCCTCATATATGGTGGGGTTATGCACGAAGGCAAACGCAGCAAAGAGTTGGGATTGAAGGGCATTCCAGCTGTCGCGGAGTCGGTTCACATTGCACGGGACATCCTGCTGGCTGAAGCGGCTGGGGCACATTACCATGTCTGCCATGTCAGCACGAAAGAATCTGTGCGCGTGATCCGGGATGCCAAGCGTGCAGGAATTCATGTCACAGCGGAGGTCAGCCCACACCATCTTTTATTGAGTGAGGAAGACATCCCATCCGACGATCCGAACTTCAAGATGAACCCGCCGCTCCGGTCTGCAGAAGATCTGGCAGCGTTAAGAGAAGGGCTCATGGATGGTACGCTTGACTTTATCGCCACTGACCACGCGCCGCATACAGCAGCAGAAAAAACAAATGGCATGAACAATTCCATGTTCGGCATTGTCGGATTTGAAACAGCATTTCCGCTCCTTTACACACATTTTGTAGAAACTGGAAAGTGGACTTTACAGCAATTGATCGATTGGATGACGGTGAAACCAAGTGAAACATTCGGTTTGCCACATGGCACGCTTGAAACTGGAAAAACAGCGGATTTGGTACTGCTTGATTTGGAAAAAGAGCAGAGCATCAATCCCGAGGAGTTTTTATCAAAAGGCAAAAATACGCCATTTGGTGGCTGGAACTGCAAAGGTTGGCCAGTGATGACCATATTTAACGGAGAAATCGTATGGCAGGAGGAGACAAATTAATGAAACGCTATTTGATCTTAGAGGACGGTACGATATTTGAAGGAACAGCATTCGGCAGTGACTCAGCATCAGTAGGAGAAATCGTTTTTAACACAAGCATGACAGGCTATCAGGAAATCCTGTCAGATCCATCATACTGCGGCCAGATTGTCACGATGACGTATCCGTTGATCGGAAATTACGGCATAAACAGCGATGATTTCGAATCGATTGAACCAGCCATCAAAGGAATGGTCGTACGAGAAATGGCGGAATTTCCGTCCAACTTCAGAAGCAACTCCACGCTTTGCGAACTGTTCAAAGCGAAAGGAATTCCTGGTATCGCAGGGATCGATACTCGCAAGCTGACTCGTTTGATCCGTTCAAAAGGCTCGATTAAAGGCATCTTGACTGCCGCAGGTGAAGAAGTTTCGGTCGAGAAGCTGACAGCCCAACTGGCAGAAACGGAATTGCCGCGCAACCAAGTGGCGCAAGTCTCAACCGCTCGTCCTTATCCGAGTCCGGGAAGAGGCAAGCGAGTGATTCTGATTGACTACGGCATGAAACACGGAATTTTACGCGAACTAAACAACCGAAATTGCGATGTGATTGTGGTGCCATATAATACGCCATCCAAAGAAATTCTGGCTTGGGGACCTGATGGCGTTATGCTGTCGAACGGACCTGGAGACCCGAAAGACGTTGAAGAATGTGTAGCAGTTGTAGGAGAATTGCTCGGCAAAGTACCGGTTTTTGGAATTTGTCTCGGCCATCAACTGTTTGCCCGTGCATGTGGAGCCGATACGTTCAAATTGAAGTTCGGCCACCGCGGCGGCAACCACCCTGTTAGGGACCTATCAACAGGCAAAATTGAAATCACCTCACAAAATCACGGCTATGCAGTGGACGAAGCCACGTTGCAAGGAACGCGTCTCAAAGTCACCCATACAGCGATCAACGACGGAACTAACGAAGGCTTGATGCATCTTGATTATCCGGCTTTCACCGTACAGTACCATCCGGAATCCTCACCAGGACCGGAAGATTCGAATTACTTGTTTGACCGTTTCATCGACATGATGACCGCAAACCGAAAGGAGCAACAATATGCCTAAAAGACATGATATCAAAAGTATTCTCGTAATCGGATCGGGTCCGATTATCATCGGTCAAGCTGCAGAATTTGACTATGCAGGAACTCAAGGGTGTCTAGCTTTGAAAGAAGAAGGATACCGTGTCATTCTCATCAATTCAAATCCGGCGACCATTATGACGGATACTGAAATCGCCGATAAAGTTTATATCGAACCGATTACATTGGAATTTGTCAGCCGGATTCTGCGCAAGGAACGTCCGGACGCATTGTTGGCGACCCTTGGCGGCCAAACCGGACTGAATATGGCGATCGAGCTGGATGAATCCGGCATCTTGGATGAGTTGAACATTGAAATTCTTGGTACAAAACTGGACGCGATCCACAAAGCGGAAGACCGTGATTTATTCCGGACTTTGATGAACGAACTGGGCGAACCGGTTCCAGATTCGGACATTATTCACAATATGCAAGAAGCCGAAGCATTCGTGAAACGGATTGGTTACCCGGTCATCGTAAGACCTGCGTTCAC
>DATHVY010000233.1:0-6828 GCA_035461045.1 Planococcus sp. (in: firmicutes) | reverse complement strand
TTTTGATGGAAATGCTGCAACTCCATATTTCATAGAAAGACCTCCCAGTCGATTATAATAGCAATATATTAACAGTATACCAAAAAGAACTGCGATTGGAATAAACAGTCACATCCCGAAGTTCTGGATTAGAGCACGTTTCAAATCGGGCTGCCAGTGCTTCCAAGTATGGTCTCCTTCAAATTCTTCATAAAACATGGAGAATCCTTTATTTTTAAATAAATTATTTAATTCCCGGTTTGGTTCAAGAAAATCTTCCGTTCCGCCAGACGTGAGTTTGACAGCAGTTTCTTCTTTTCCAACAACATGGTAAACCGTGAAAGAATTGGCTGAGTTGAAGTTTGAAACCCCCTGCAGCACTTCTTTTCCAACTTTGGGCGATTGAAGAATGACTCTGCCGAAAATATTGGGATATTTGAGCGCTGCCATAAGTGATGCGGTTGCCGCTAGAGAGTCTCCGACCAACGTGCGTCCCATGCCAACCTGGTAAGTGGGGTATTTCTCATCTATAAAGGGTACGAGTTCATGAGCCAGAAACCTTAAGTAAGCAGCATGCTGTTCGCCAGTCGGCTCGTATTTTCTATTGCGGTCGTCCACATTTTTGTAGGGAATGCCAACCACAATGATATTTTCGATTTCTTCATTTTTCAGCAGTTCATCGACGACCCGGGGAATACGACCCAATTGAAAATAGTCTTTGCCGTCGGATGCGAACAATACCGTATATTTATATAAAGGTGTGAAGTTATAAGGAAGATAGATTAATAGCTGCATATCTTCCTGTAATGCTTCACTGTATAGGGTTATATCTTCAACTGTGCCTTTGTTCATCTGAATCCTCCTAGTATGTTCTGTACGGAAATTGTAACATATTCGTCTGAGAGAGGTATAATATAGAAAGAAAGCATCTGATAGAGAGAGGGGTTTTTCAAATGGATGGAAGAAATTTCAGAGCGCATTCGGATGAAGTGACTAAGGCTACGCACGAAGCGCTGGAACGCAGGGGTATTTCAAACGAGGCAATTGCAGAAATTGTACTGGAAATGCAATTTCCTTATAATGATGGGTTGACGATAGCCCATTGTATGGAGTCTGTGGAAAGTGTCTTGCGTAAAAGAGAAATGCAGCATGCTCTATTAGTAGGTATCGAATTGGATGAACTGGCGGAAGCTGGAAAGCTCTCTAGGCCGCTTCAGCAAATTGTAGGCTCGGACGAAGGGCTTTTCGGAGTGGATGAAATGATCGGCCTTGGAGCCGTGCTCACTTATGGCAGCATTGCAGTGACCACATTCGGACATTTGGATAAAAACAAAGTGGGAATCATCAACCATTTGGATACAAAATCAGGTGGAACTGTACATACTTTCCTTGATGACTTGGTTGCCAGCATCGCAGCCTGCGCTTCTGCCCGAATTGCGCATCGGACGCGAGATCTGGAGGAGCAAGGAAAAACCTTCGAAGATTTGAAGCCTGAAGAAACAGCACCGGAAAATTTTATCGAAGGCACACAAACTTAAAGCTGGATAAAAAGTTCCATAAAAGTCTGAAGTCGGGAAATTCAATTTGACAAATGAACAGAAAGACATGGTATGATAAAACATGAAACACGTATCAATATTAGAAAAAGGGGAGGTCAATTTATGTTGAAAAAGAAATTTGGCATGTTTGCTGCAGTAGCAATCACAAGTTCATTATTCTTGGCTGCATGCGGAGATGACACAGCAACAGAAGACGGTGAAACCGGTGAAAACGGTGGGGCTGCAGAATCAGATCCTGAATTCCTCAGTATTCTGACAGGTGGAACAACTGGAACTTATTATCCTCTTGGTGGCGCAATGGCCAACATCATTGAAGAAGAAACGGGTTTGAACACGACTGCTGAAGTATCACAGGCATCTGCTGCAAACATGACGGCATTGGCTGATGGGTCTGCAGAGTTGGCTTTCGTTCAAACGGATACGGCTTTCTACGCGTATGAAGGAACGAATATGTTCGATGGAGAAGTCATCGACACAGTTTCTGCAATCGGTGCACTTTATGCTGAGACAATTCAATTGGTAACTACTGAAGGTTCTGGCATCACGTCTTTTGACGATCTTGCTGGCAAAAGCATCTCTGTAGGTGCTCCTGGCTCAGGAACATACATCAATGCCGAGCAGCTTCTGGAAGTCCACGGCATGACGATGGATGACATCAACGCTCAAAACCTGGATTTTGGTGAATCACAGGAAAGCCTTCAATCAGGCCAGATCGATGCGGCTTTCATCACTGCGGGTACACCAACCGGTGCGGTTGAAAGTCTTGGAGCAACTTCATCAGTCGTAATCGTTCCTGTTGAACAGGACAAAGCGGATGAGTTGATCGAAATGTATCCTTACTATGCACACGATACAGTTCCTTCAGGCATCTACGGTTTAACTGAAGAAGTGCCGACAGTTTCAGTGCTTGCAATGCTAGTGGTTCAAAACGATCTTTCAGAAGATCTTGTTTATAACATCACTCAAGCAATCTACGAAAACACTGATCAGATCCAGCACGCACAAGCTGCGAACATCGATGCTTCTACAGCATTGGATGGCGTTGGAATCCCTGTTCACCCTGGTGCACAAAGATATTACGATGAAAACGAATAAGAGTATATAAAATAATGGACGATAAAGCGAAAGCTTTATCGTCGTTATTTATTTTTTCCGATGGAGGAGAACTTAAAGTGCTATTCAGACCTGCTCACCGAATTCTTCTTTTTGTCATTGCCCTCATCCTGATCGGCTCCGCAATCGCTTTCTTCCCATTCACTAAAAACTACGTCTTCATTGACAATGAAACCAATCAGCCGGTTGCCTATATGCCGGTGGAAGCTGCTGATTTTCAAATAAAATACATACATACCATTCATTTATCGGAAGTGCTCGAAAGCTATGAGCTTACCGATGACGATCATTTTAGAATGATCGAACTCCAATATGAAGATTTTTCTGTTGGAATGCCTTCGAATGCAGGAGAAGGCGAAACCTTTGTCGAAAAAGACGGTAAATACTTCATCAAGAACATGTCACGGGAGTTGCCGGACTTCCGTTTGTTTGTTGGTGATGTCGATGCGGAGCTCCTGTTTTTAATGGGGAACCGCGAAATTGATTTAAAGGAATTTTTAACACGCGGCAAATCCTATACTTTTCGCGTCCAACGCCTATCACCAATCCAGCTTATAAAAGGAGTGAACATCTATGAATAAGAATCTGCCGCCGGATAAGAGAGAAGAAGAAAAATTGCCACCGGATGATACATATGTTTCAGCAGAAAAACAGAAAGAGGTTCTACAGAAATACGATCCGGAATCCAATACACGTGACTTAGCCGGTATTATGGCATATGTGGTGTTCTTCGGGTTGCTTGCCTTTTCCCTATTCCAGCTATATACTGCGATTTTCGGACAATATACCGCCTATATTCAACGTTCGATTCACTTAGGTTTCGCGTTGTCGCTGATTTTCATCCTGTTTCCTGCCCGCCGTAGAAAAGGGGATCGCAGGAAGGTCGCAATCTATGATTATCTGCTAGCTTTACTTGCCATCGGAGTAGGTTCTTATTGGCCGATTATGTACGATGATCTCGTATTCCGGATCGGCCGTGTAAGCGACCTGGATCTGTTAGTCGGGAGTTTAGCGGTTCTGCTCACCTTGGAAGCCACCAGAAGAGCGGTCGGAATGCCGATTACCATCATTGCTTCCACGTTTCTTGTTTATGCGTTTTTCGGTCCATACTTCCCAGGATTCATGAGGCATCGGGGACAGGATTTGGACTCAATTATCCAATTGATGTTCTTTACGACTGATGGGATATTAGGTACGCCGATCGGTGTTTCCGCGACGTTTATCTTCACGTTCCTGTTATTCGGTAGTTTCCTTGTGAAAACCGGAGTGGGGCAATATTTCAATGACCTTGCCGTCACATTGGCCGGTAATTTGACCGGTGGCCCGGCAAAAGTGGCCATTTTCTCCAGTGCCCTGCAAGGGACGATTTCGGGAAGCTCGGTCGCCAACGTTGTTACGTCGGGTTCATATACGATTCCGATGATGAAAAAGCTCGGCTATAAGAAAGAATTTGCCGGCGGAGTTGAAGCAGCGGCGTCAACCGGTGGACAGCTGATGCCTCCGATCATGGGAGCGGCAGCGTTCCTGATGGTGGAGTTTATTGGCGGAGTCACCTACTGGGAAATAGCCAAAGCGGCATCCATTCCGGCCTTGCTTTATTTTACCGGGGTCTGGATCATGACTCACTTTGAAGCGAAAAGAATTGGTTTGAAAGGCCTTTCTCCAGAAGAAATGCCGAACCGAAAAGAAACATTGAAGAAAATTTATCTCCTCTTGCCAATTGTTTCCATCATCATTTTCTTGTTGGTCGGAATTCCGACAATGCAAGCGGCATTATGGGGAATCGTCTTGACGATTGTTGTCAGTTCGTTTAATAAAGAAACAAGATTGAATCTCAAAGATATGATTCAAGCGCTAGTGGATGGTGCCAGAACGGCACTGGCTGTAGCAGCTGCAACAGCAGCTGCCGGCATTATCGTAGGTGTGGTTGTAAAGACCGGACTCGGACTAAGTCTTGCCAATGGTCTAGTATCTGCATCAGGCGGAAATGTGCTCCTGACGTTATTCTTCACCATGTTAGCAGCCATCGTGTTGGGTATGGGTTCTCCGACAACTGCGAACTACGTTATTACATCGACAATCGCAGCACCAGCAATCATCACATTATTAATGCTGGATGAACCGGTTGGAGCAGCCGTTCCAATCGTGGTCGCTCTATCCGCTCACTTATTCGTATTCTACTTCGGAATCATTGCGGACATCACGCCGCCAGTCGCACTCGCAGCGTTTGCGGCATCCGGCATATCAGGCGGTGAGCCGATACGAACCGGTTTCAACGCAGCCAAACTTGCCATTGCGGCATTTATCATTCCGTATATGTTCGTGCTGTCACCGGAGCTATTGATGATTGACACGACCCTTCCCGAGATCGCTTGGGTACTGATTACCGCCATCAGTGGGATGATTGCCATCGGTGCCGGTTTGATCGGTTATTGGTACCGCAAACTCAAGTGGTTTGAGCGAATTATCACTTTTGCAACAGGATTGGCACTGGTTTATCCAGAAGGCATTTCCGATAGCGTGGGAGTTGTTGTCTTCATCATCTTGTTCGTCATCCAGTGGTTCTCACGGGATACAAAAGAACCGAATGCAGCAGACGCTTAAATTTTGCGCTTGAAAAAAGTATGGAAAATACCGTGGACTGATACCCGCGGTATTTTTTCATTTTAAAAGAGATTTCATGATGTAAAGGTGATATGTAAATGACAAGAATAGCAAATAGATGTAAATAATTAGGCATTGCCTCATGCCAAAAAGAGGTTTATACTGATTTGTATCACTGCCAATAATTGAAATGGGTTGGAGAACTTACGGGTTTTTTCAAATCATGTGATAGAGTCAGGTGCACATAGGAAGGAAAGTTGAAATGCGTTTATTTAAATGGAAGAAAGTGAATAAATACAAAGAAAATCATTGCTTCGGATGCGCCAGACCGTTTCCCGAAAATGCAATGCATGAAGACAATAAAGCGGACGATCTTGCTTATTGCTGCCCAGTTTGCGCTGAATACTGGAAACATCATGTGGAAGAGGGCGCTTTAATCGATTTCGGCCAATTGAAAAGCAACAATGAGCAGCGATGGGAAGATTACCGCAAACAAGTAGAAGGTTGAATTTACTCCGCTAAGAAGCGTACGTTCAATTATTTCTTTAATTACATAAGAAGCATTAGCAAGAGCCCTCAACGTGATTGTTGAGGGCTCTTGCTAACAACTAAGAAATAGTATCCTTCTGATTTCTAATTGGTGGGAAGTTTCCTATGAATGTAAGAATGACAACAGCACATAAGATATTCAAACTGGTATCCACCTCCGACGAGAGAAGTTATCACGAAATAAAAGAAAAACCGCGCAACCATTATGGTTGCGCGGTTTTTCTTTGTTTTGTTGCAGTATGATTCCTACTGGGCTCGAACCAGCGACCTCTACCCTGTCAAGGTAGCGCTCTCCCAGCTGAGCTAAGGAATCTCATTGGGACAAATATAATTATATCGCGCTCCGAAAAAATGTCAACAGGTTTTTTGAAAACAAGGAGCAACAGACGGTCAATTGCCTGTGCTCCTGAATCCGGCGCTGCGAGCTTCTTCTTCCGAGCAAAACCATTCTTCAGGATTGGTTTGCTCATAGGAGTGCTCATGAGGCATATGGTAGATTTTGTCCCCGTTGCGGTTGATATTGCCTTTGATCTGGCACTCACTATTGTTTTGACGGATACCCGGATTGCCATACTTTTCTTCATCAAAGCCTCTGTTATGGACATAGCCTTCAAACTCCCAAATCCCGAGCTCACGATCTTTTGCAAACTGCTCAGCTTGCTGGAATTCTTCAAGTTTGCTGGTGTTAGGTGGAAAGACATAAGCGACTCGTGCCAGTCCAGCTTCCAACAACTGTTCCTGGACGCTTTGTTCGTCTGCATAGACATAAGCCAGTAATCGGTCGTATTGATCATACCGATCCCCGATATCCAATTCGACTGAGACATTGCCAGACTCCAGCAATCGCTTGTTTTCTGCAGTGGCTTCCGGACCCAGCGGCTGCTGCCCGGATTGCGGATGATTGGTTTCCGGTGTATCGATCAATAAATAGCGCACCGTTTCCTCCTGGCCGTCCATTATAATTCGGATGGTATCTCCATCAATGACGGAAACCAGTTCTACATCGATTCTCTCGCCAACTTCC
>DATHVY010000232.1:0-8169 GCA_035461045.1 Planococcus sp. (in: firmicutes) | reverse complement strand
CGTGATATAGCAAGGTCGAAGTTGTTCCGTGAACATTTACGGAAGCAACGAGAAAACATAGGAGGAGAGGATTTTCATGATGTTTAACCGATTCACACAACGTGCACAGAAAGTGCTTCAATTAGCGCAGGAAGAAGCTATCCGTATGAAACATGAATCTATTGGAACAGAACATATATTGCTTGGGTTAATTCGCGAAGGCGGCGGGATTGCTGCGAAAGCCCTTGAAGCGATTGAAGTCAATACACAGGTTATTGAAGACGGAGTTAAAGAATTGGTCGGAGTTGGCGAAAAAGATGTCGGCCCAATCGTTCACTACACACCAAGAGCTAAAAAAGTCATTGAATTATCTGTAGATGAATCCCGTAAATTGGGTCACTCTTATATAGGAACAGAGCATTTATTGCTTGCATTGATCCGCGAAGGAGAAGGTGTTGCTGCTCGGGTACTTGGGAACTCTGGAGTCAGCTTGAATAAAGCACGCCAGCAAGTGCTGCAGCTTCTTGGAAGCAACGAACAGGCGTCAACAGGCACAAGCCCCAATGCGTCAGCAAACACTCCGACATTGGATGGTTTGGCTCGCGACTTGACGCAAGTAGCTCGTGAAGGCAGCCTGGATCCGGTAATTGGCAGAAGCAAAGAGATTACTCGCGTCATCGAGGTGTTGAGCCGCAGAACAAAAAATAATCCTGTATTGATCGGGGAGCCGGGAGTTGGTAAAACGGCAATCGCAGAAGGCTTGGCTCAACAGATTGTAAACAATGAAATCCCAGAAACTCTCCGTGACAAACGCGTCATGGTATTGGATATGGGTACTGTTGTAGCCGGTACGAAATACCGCGGTGAATTTGAAGATCGCTTGAAAAAAGTAATGGACGAAATTCGTCAAGCGGGCAACGTCATCCTCTTTATCGATGAGTTGCATACATTGATCGGTGCCGGTGGTGCTGAAGGGGCAATTGACGCTTCGAACATTCTGAAGCCGTCTTTATCACGTGGTGAATTGCAGTGTATTGGCGCAACAACATTAGATGAGTATCGCAAGTATATTGAAAAAGACGCGGCACTCGAACGTCGTTTCCAGCCAATTCAGGTGAATGAGCCGACAGTGGAAGAGTCCATTTTAATCATTAAAGGCCTGCGCGATCGCTATGAAGCTCATCACCGTGTGAAAATTACAGATGAAGCCATCGATGCGGCAGCGAAAATGTCGGACCGTTATATTTCAGACCGGTTCCTTCCGGATAAAGCGATTGACCTGATCGATGAAGCAGGATCTAAAGTCAGACTTCGCTCGTATACTACTCCACCGGATTTGAAGGAAATGGAAGCGAAATTGGAAGCTGCACGCTCTGAGAAAAATGAAGCGGTTCAAAGCCAGGAATTCGAGAAAGCTGCTTCGCTTCGAGATGCAGAACAAAAGCTGAAAGATAAATTAGACAAAACGAAAAAAGAGTGGAAAGAAAAGCAAGGAAAAGAAGAGTCTGAAGTGACTGTTGAAGATATCGCTACAGTTGTTTCAATGTGGACAGGCATCCCTGTATCCAAACTGGCTCAGACCGAATCTGATAAGTTATTGAACTTGGAAGAAATCCTGCATAATCGTGTAATTGGACAAGATGAGGCTGTTACATCCATCTCGAAAGCGATTCGCCGTGCTCGTGCTGGGCTGAAAGATCCGAAACGTCCTATTGGCTCATTTATCTTCCTTGGACCTACCGGTGTCGGTAAGACTGAATTGGCTCGTGCCTTGGCAGAGTCCATGTTCGGAGACGAAGAAGCAATGATTCGCATTGATATGTCCGAGTATATGGAACGGCATTCGACATCACGGCTTGTCGGTTCGCCACCAGGTTATGTAGGTTATGAAGAAGGTGGGCAATTAACTGAAAAAGTCCGCAGAAAACCTTATTCAGTAGTGTTGCTTGATGAAATCGAGAAAGCTCACCCGGATGTCTTTAATATCTTGCTGCAAGTGCTTGAAGATGGCCGTTTGACAGATTCTAAAGGGCGCAGAGTCGATTTCCGCAACACAGTGATCATCATGACTTCCAACGTCGGGGCTGAAGAGCTTAAGTACAACAAGTATGTCGGCTTTAACTTGGAAGATGCAAAAACGGATTATAAAGATATGAAGAATAAAATGCTTGCTGAGTTGAAAAAAGCATTCCGTCCTGAATTCCTGAACCGAGTGGATGATATGATTGTCTTCCATTCTCTGGAAAAAGAGAACTTGAGAAAAATTGTTACATTGATGACTCAACAATTGACAGATCGATTGAAAGAACAGGATATCGATTTGGAATTGACGGATGCAGCGCTTGAAAAAGTGGCGGAAGAAGGATACGATCCGGAATATGGAGCAAGACCTCTTCGCCGTGCACTTCAAAAACACGTAGAAGACCGCTTATCGGAGGAAGTACTAAAAGGAACTGCTCTTTCTGGACAGCGCATCATTTTCGATGTGGAAGATAATGAATTTGTCGTCAAGACCAAAGAGACAGTCAAGAAATAAACAAGCGAGGACATTCCGCTCGCCGGAGATGATTTCCGGCGGGCGTTTTTATTTGTAAAAAGGAGGTACACATGGCGAAGAAAAAAACCAAATTCATATGTCAGTCGTGTGGGTATGAATCAGCAAGATGGATGGGAAAATGTCCGGGGTGTTCAGGTTGGAATACAATGGAAGAAGAAGTTGAGCTAGCGGCACCGAAAGGGACGCGCGGAGCTTTTCAACATTCTGCAGCAACTCCACAAAAAGCGATTCCAATCAATTCCATCGAGACACAAGATGAGCCGAGAGTGACTACAGAGCTTGGGGAATTGAATCGTGTGCTTGGCGGCGGTATTGTTCCAGGTTCTCTTATCCTGATTGGCGGCGATCCTGGTATAGGGAAATCAACTTTGCTTTTACAGGTATCCGCAATGCTTGCAAATGCTGGGAAACGGGTATTATATATTTCCGGGGAAGAGTCAATCAGGCAAACGAAGTTACGGGCAGAGCGTTTAGGCGCATCCTCGTCCGAATTGCTGATTTACGCGGAAACGAATCTGGAACTGATCCATCATACGATTGAAGAAGTGGCGCCTGATTTTGTCATTGTGGATTCAATTCAGACCGTTCATCATCCGGAAGTGACCTCAGCTCCAGGGAGCGTCACTCAAGTGCGGGAAAGTGCAGCAGAACTGATGCGTATTGCGAAGACGAAGAATATCGCGATCTTTCTGGTGGGGCATGTGACAAAAGAGGGGCAGATCGCAGGGCCGCGGATTTTGGAGCATATGGTCGATACTGTGCTTTATTTTGAAGGGGAGCGGCATCATACGTACCGCATTCTTCGAAGTGTAAAAAACCGCTTCGGATCGACGAACGAAATTGCGATTTTTGAAATGTTGCAAAGCGGGTTGGAAGAAGTATTAAATCCTTCCAAATTGTTTTTGCAGGAGCGTTCCAGCGGAGCGGCAGGCTCAACGGTTGTCGCTTCAATGGAAGGGACACGGCCGATATTGGTGGAAATTCAGGCTTTGGTGACGCCTTCAAGCTTTAATTATCCGAAAAGGATGGCGACAGGCATTGAACAGAACCGGGTGTCGCTGCTGATGGCGGTGCTGGAGAAACGTGTAGGTATGTTGCTTCAGTCGCAGGATGCGTATATTAAGGTGGCGGGTGGTGTAAAGCTGGATGAACCGGCTATCGACTTGGCCGTTTTGGCCAGCATCGTGTCGAGTTATCGTGACAAGGCACCGAATGTTTACGATTGCATCATCGGCGAAGTCGGTTTGACCGGTGAAGTACGTCGAGTCTCCCGTATTGAGCAACGGGTGCAGGAGGCGGCCAAGCTTGGATTCAAACGGGTTATTATTCCAGCTTCGAATTTGGGCGGCTGGGATTTTCCGGAAGGAATTCGTGTGATCGGTGTTGAAAGTGTAAATGATGCGTTAAAAGAAATTTTTCCACAATAAGGAGGCTTTGGCCTCCTTTTTATTTACCCAGAGCACTGGGCTGGGCAAAGCGTTTCTAGTACAAAAAGTGTATAATTGTAAAAAAAGGAGGTGGAGTGCTTGTTAAAAAGAATTATTCAGATTTTGTTTTTGTTGATCGGCGCGACTGTCGGAATTATCCTCTTGCCTTATATATTTGAACTTATTCCTCTTCTAGACAATCCATTGATTAATAATCCTTATGTATCAGCAATTGTTGGCGCTCTTATATTTTTGTTTATTTCTTTATTATTCGTCGATTCGCTAGTGAACTTTATGAAGTGGATGGAGGATAAGCTTGTTCGTGCTCCCACGTTGGATTTGTTATTTGGCACCGTCGGAATGATTTTAGGCTTGATTGTCGCTTTTCTCATCGGATTTGCGCTAAGCACCATCGATATTCCGCTCGTCACGACTGCTGCTCCTATTATTCTATCGGTCGTATTGGGCTATTTGGGCTTCCAGGTCGGCTTCCAGAAGCGGGAAGAGCTAGTGACCATGATGACGCCGAACAAATTGATCGCACCGAAGAAAATCGAGCCAGAGCTGTTGGAGCCTGTTGAAAAAGCATCTTATAAATTATTGGATACAAGCGTAATCATCGATGGTCGGATTGCGGATATCTCTGCTACCGGATTCATGGAAGGAACGTTTGTCGTGCCGCAATTCGTGCTTTCTGAACTTCAGCATATCGCGGATTCCTCAGACACACTGAAAAGAACGCGTGGCAGGCGGGGATTGGACATTCTCAAGCGGCTCCAGAATGAACGGGTCGACGCCATTATGATCACGGAAGAAAGCTTTGATGAAGTCGGGGAAGTGGATATGAAATTAATGCGCGCTGCCAAAAAAATGGGCGGCCAGGTTGTCACTAATGATTTCAATCTTAATAAAGTCTGCGAGCTGCACAATGTGCCTGTGCTCAACATCAACGATTTAGCTAATGCCGTTAAACCGGTTGTTATTCCTGGAGAAGATATGCACGTGGTTGTCATCAAAGATGGCAAAGAGCAAAATCAGGGTGTAGCTTACCTGGACGATGGAACGATGATCGTCATCGAAGACGGTAAAGGGTATATTGGGGATGCGATCAATGTCACAGTAACGAGTGTCCTGCAGACTTCTGCAGGGCGGATGATTTTTGCAAAGCCGCGGGACGGCAAGCAAACGTCAAAGAATTAAAAAAGGGTGTAAGGTTATGAACTATACAGTGGTCTTACCCGCTGCCGGAAGTGGAAAGCGGATGAAGGCGGATAAAAATAAATTATTACTTGAGCTTTTTGATAAGCCGATTTTTGTCTATACGCTTGAAGTGTTTCAGCAGGATGAAAATTGTGAAGCGATTTGGCTGGCGGTGAAAGAAGAAGAACGTCCAATAATTGAGTCTTATGTAAAAGAATATGGAATTTCTAAGGTAAAGGGTTACGCTTCTGGAGGGTTGGAAAGACAGGATAGTGTTAGAGCTTGCCTGGAGGCGATTCCACCTTGCAGCGTTGTTCTCGTTCATGATGCGGCTCGTCCTTTTGTATCCCCGGCTGTAATCAAACGTCTGGTGGAAACGGCAAAAGTTTCTGGAGCAGCCATTGCTGGTGTGCGTGTTAAGGATACGATTAAGAAAGCGGAAAATGGCGTGATTACTGAAACAGTAGAGCGGGATCAACTATGGATGATTCAGACTCCGCAGGCCTTTGCGTATCCGTTGATTCTTGAAGCGGCACGATCGGCGAAGGAAGAGAAGTTTTTAGGGACGGATGAAGCCATGCTGGTAGAACGGTTAAATCGTCGGGTGGACATTGTGGAGAGCACATATGAAAATGTGAAGATGACGACACCGGATGATCTGATCTATGGAAAAGCGATTCTGGAAAGTCGATTATAGGAGGTACAATAATGATTCGAATTGGACAAGGATATGATGTGCACCAATTGGTGGAAGGGCGCCCATTTATTTTAGGCGGAGTTGAGATTGAGCACGACAAAGGGCTGCTTGGCCATTCAGATGCGGATGTGCTGCTTCATACCATTACAGATGCGGCTCTTGGTGCCATTGGTGGGGGCGATATCGGAAAGCATTTTCCGGATACAGATCCCGAGTTCAAGGATGCGGATTCGCGGAAGCTACTCACCCATATTTGGGCATACGTGAAGGAACAAGGCTATGAACTTGGCAATGTGGATTGTACAGTAATTGCACAAAAGCCGAAACTGGCTCCATATATTGAGCAAATGCGTGAATCGATTGCGGATTTATTAGAAGCAAATGTTTCGCAAGTGAATGTAAAAGCGACCACTTCCGAACATCTCGGATTTACTGGACGCGAAGAAGGAATTGCTGCGATGGCAGTAATTTTGCTGAACCAGCGACCACTTTCACTAGACGTTCCGGAATGATAGACTAACAGAAGGATCAAGGCAATATTAGGAGGAAATCAGATGACACAAGAAGTAAGAGTACGCTATGCTCCAAGCCCGACCGGCCATTTACATATCGGAGGAGCCCGAACGGCGCTTTTCAATTATTTATACGCAAAGCATCATAACGGTAAATTCATCGTCCGCATCGAAGACACGGATATTGCGCGCAATATCGAAACAGGTGAATTGTCACAGCTTGATAATCTGAAATGGCTTGGACTAGAATACGATGAATCGGTCGATATCGGTGGGGACTACGGTCCTTATCGCCAAATGGAGCGTTTGGATATTTACAAAAAGTATGCAGATGAAATACTGGAAAAAGGCTTGGCTTATAAATGCTTCTGTACAGCCGAAGAGCTGGAAGCAGAGCGCGAAATTCAAAAAGAAAAAGGAATAGCAGCTCCTCAATATAGCGGGACTTGCCGCAACTTGACCAAAGAAGAAGTGGAGCAAAAATTGGCGGACGGCATGCCTTACACGATTCGCATGAAAGTTCCTGCTAACGTAACGTATAAGTTTGAGGATTTGGTCCGTGGACCGATTTCCTTTGAATCCAAAGATGTTGGGGATTGGGTTTTAGTGAAAACCAATGGCATTCCAACGTATAACTTTGCGGTAGTTATCGACGACCACTTAATGAAGATCTCCCACGTTTTCCGCGGGGAAGAGCATTTGTCCAATACGCCTCGTCAAATGATGATATTCGATGCGTTCGGCTGGAAGCATCCGGTTTATGGACACATGACGTTAATCATCAATGAAGAGCGGAAAAAGCTTTCGAAGCGTGATGAATCAATTCTTCAGTTTATCTCTCAGTATAAAGATCTTGGGTATATTCCAGAAGCATTGTTCAATTTCTTCGCATTGCTTGGATGGTCTCCAGAAGGAGAAGAAGAGATTTTCTCGAAGGAAGAGTTGGTCCGCATCTTTGATGTAGAGCGTCTTTCGAAATCTCCTTCCATGTTCGATAAAAACAAATTGACTTGGATGAATAACCAATACATCAAGCAAATGCCTCTTGAAGATGTGGTCAAACTGGCCTTGCCTCACTTGCAAAAAGCAGGCGTGTTGCCGGAAAGCCTAAATGCTGAGCAAACGGAATGGGCAGACAAGCTGATTGCCTTATACCATGACCAATTGAGCTTTGGCGCGGAGATTACGGAACTGTCCGAACTGTTCTTTGTGGACAAGTTGAACTACGGGGAAGAAGAGAAGCTTGTCTTAAGCGGAGAGCAGGTTCCAGAAGTGATGGCGGCTTTCAAAGAGCAGCTGGAAAGCTTGGAATCGTTTGAACCGGCGGATATCAAAGCGTCGATCAAAGCGGTCCAAAAAGCGACCGGCCATAAAGGGAAGAATTTATTCATGCCAATCCGCGTTGTGACAACCGGTCAGACTCATGGTCCGGAACTGCCGGATGCCATTTCTTTGCTTGGCAAAGAAAAAGCGATTGCCCGGGTTTCTGAGTACGCAAGCGCGTAAATTGACTTATGCATGGAAAAGTGTACAATAAATTTACCATTACGAAATCGTTGACGAGAATAAGTACATGCAGCAAGCTCCGAAGAGAGGGTCTCCGCCGGCTGAAAGTGACCCGGGCCGCTGCAGCATGGAAATGCCTCTCTGAGTGCTGAGTCGAACCGAGTAGACCAGACGTATTACCTGCGTTAAAGGTGTTCGAGAGAGAAGGTTGGTCCAATAAGGCGGCCTTCTAATCAGAGTGGAACCGCGCAACTATGCGTCTCTGTCATATATGTGACAGGGGCGTTTTTT